>JAIBAF010000034.1 GCA_019695335.1 bacterium | reverse complement strand
CTGGGCTTCACAGATAACGCAACCGTGCCTGATCGTTTGCGGCACTCAAGAAGTTGATCTATCCAAACCTATTTTCGACGCTATCACGCATCGCAACAAACAATTTTGTCACTCCGCCAAAGGATCGCATGGCTCGGTTATATTAAATGAAGATCGGGAAGTGTGGAATTGCGTTCGCGATTTTTTAAAGCTTTTTGCACATTAGTCTTTTTGAAATGCGCAGAATTGCTTATACTTTTTTGTTTTTCAAAACGAGATAAGATATGCCTGCGCTTTTTAAAAAAAAATCGGTTATCATTGTTGCCGCGCAACTGATCGGATGGACGGTATACGCGCATATCTTATATCTGATCGCACGATCATTCAATCCTTCCAATGAAATTGCATTCGAACGCAATTATTTTCACGCTGCAGTCGGATGTTTCCTGAGTTCCGGCTTAATCATCATTTACAAAAACATTTGGCCGAAGATTACGACGTCCTATTTACGGATGTTAATGACGATCATAGTAGCGTCGCTGGTCGCGGGTATTTTATGGACCGGCGTGAGCGATTTTTTTGGTAACTATTACCTTCTCGAAGATCCGGATCCTGAAAATTGGTTCAAGTATTCCGCCAAAGGTGTTATCAATGCTTGGGCCATGCTGATGGCATGGAGCGCCGGATACGCCGGTATTCGATATGGCCGGGCGCTACAAACAGAAAAAGAAAATGCTTTGCGTGCGTACGGACTTGCTCAGCAGGCGCAACTCCTGATGCTGCGATATCAGGTCAACCCGCATTTTTTATTCAATGCTCTCAATTCCATCAAAGCCCTGATCGATGAAAACCATGCCCGAGCCCGCGAGATGGTTACGGAATTAGCCGATTTTTTGCGTTATTCACTCGCCAATACGGGAACGGAGCTCGTTGCGTTTCGTGATGAAATTACTGCGATGCGTCATTATTTGCTCATTGAAAAAATCCGGTTTGAAGAGAAACTTGTTATCGAGTGGAACATTGCGGACGAGGCTGAAAATATTAATATCCCTGGTTTTCTTATTCATCCTTTGATTGAAAATGCTATTAAATACGGAATGCAGACGAGCTCAAAACCATTGCGTCTTCGTTTGATCGCATCCGTTTCAAACAAATGTTTCAGATTTGAATTATCTAACTCGGGTAAATTGGTAAAAAGCAATTCGTCGTCCGGAAATGGTATTGGCTTGAATAATGTTCGTTTGCGCCTTCAGCAAGCTTTCTCCGGACGTCATCGTTTTACCATTGATGAAAAAAACGGATGGGTACACGCGGTCATCGAAATCGATTTAGAGTGAGGAGTTAAGGAATGATATCAGCCGGCAATCAATCCGATCGTAACGTCAAACTAGTACATCGTTTAGCTTATTGCATTTTATTCTTACTTGTCACTGTATTTTCATTGAAGATGATTTTCGATAAAGACCTTGGGTTTCACCTGAGAGCGGGACAGTGGATGCTTGAAAACGGACAATTCATGCGCCACGATGTTTTTACTTATACCGTCACGGATCATCCAGTTATTAATCTCTACTGGCTGTATGACCTGGCAATGTACGGCTTATATAAAATTGGAGGCTATCCTGCGATTTCCCTGGGCATAACGGCCGTCATATTAATCGTCTTTGGATTGATGATGCACCGGATGAAATCGTTGCAGTTATCGAATGTCGTCATCATCGGATGCCTTTTGGTTGCCGTTCTGATCATGGAAGGCCGCTTCAATCATCGTCCCGAAATTTTTAGCTGGTTATACATGTCAGTCTTAGTGTGGGCATTAGACGCCCATCTCTATTTCTCGCGGCGAACGCTTTTTTTATTACCCGCTATCATGCTGTTGTGGGTCAATTCACACGGATTGTATATGATCGGAACGGGCATCATCGGGGCTTATACGATGACGCTATGGCGCCAAAAAAAAATGAATCGCGAAGCCATGCGCTGGATCGGGTTGAGTTTTGCGGCGATTCTGGTCAATCCGTATTTCATCGACGGCGTTTTGTATCCCTTTCAACTTCTCACTCGCTTCGATCCGTCCAATACTTTTAAAAATAGTATTATCGAGCTTTTGTCGCCGTGGTCTAAAAATATCCGGGTCTTGACCCACATTCCGCTTGAAGTATTGTATTTGTATTACGCTCTGACAATTTTGACTATGCTAACTTCTCTGCTGCGTTTTCGAAAAATCGCATTGCATGAATGGATCATTCTGCTTGCTTTTTTGTATTTGTCATGCACGCAGATGCGAAATATTCCTTTTTTTGTAATGTATTCAGTCCCCTTGCTTGCAAAAAATTTACGGGAATTATTGATTTCTTTTTCCGGTCAATTACAGCGTATAGAGCGGATGGCCGTCATTTTATTTGCTGCGATTATGTTGGTCATCGGAGTTCGTATTGTAACCGGTGCTTATTATGCCGCCGATGATCGCGCTTTGTCAACAGGTTTGGGACTTCAAATTCCTCAGGAAACAGAATCCTATATGATCAGCCGGAATTACAAAGGAAAGATTCTCAATAATGTTAATTCAGGTAACTGGTTAAACTGGACTGTTCAACAGCCAAGTTATATTTATTCTTTTTTAGAAGTGATCGGTGAAACGATTTACAAAGAATATATTCAAAGCACGCAACGCGGCGGCGTTCAGACATTGATACGACGTTACCAACCAGATTTGATTGTCTACGATCATACATCAGAATTGAACTGGACGATCGACCTCGCCGGAAATCCGGACTGGCGTTTGCTATTCTGGGATGCAAGAACCGCTTTATTCGCCCGCAACGTTACGTCTGGCGATACGTTGAATCTTTCGTTGGTTTTGAAAACGTATGGACTTGAATCTGTGCCGACGGACGAAGCAAAATGGTCGATCCTTAAAACATCTTCCCCCGGAAAAATCGAATGGTGGGCAAAAGGTCTATATGCTTCACAACCGAATTCATGGCCTTTATTATCCTTCGGTAATTTTGCTCTTGCCGTAAAACAAGATTCAATAGCTGAGTTGGCTTTCCTGAAGTTCCTTCGTGAAACACACGCTTCCAAACCGGTCGTGTATCGTGATCTGGGTCTGACGTATTATCTCAAAAATGAGATCAAAAAAGCTTTCTATTGTTATAGCCGATACCTTGAATATTTTCCTGAAGACAAAAACTCGGCGGCATTATTTCAACAAATTTCCACTCAATTAAAAACGCATTGAGCCGATGACATACAAAGCCCTGATCGTAGACGATGAACGGCTGGCGCGCCGCGAGATGCGCTTGATGCTGGCGAACCATTCTGAAATCCAAGTGATAGGCGAAGCGGATGATCTTGCTTCTGCGACAGCTGCCGTAGAACGATACGTACCGGATGTAATTTTTCTCGATATTCAATTGGCCGGAGAATCCGGGTTTGATTTATTGGAACGTCTTTCCGTTCCGTGCAAAATTATTTTTGTGACGGCTTTTGACGTGTATGCGATCCGCGCATTCGAAGTCAACGCGCTTGATTATCTTTTGAAGCCGGTCAGTGCACAGCGCCTGGACGTCGCGTTGCGCCGCTTGAAGAATCATGAGACCGTGCCCCATCATCCGAAAAAATTTGAATACGACGACCGGCTTTTTATCGCCGATCATCATCGTTCTTTTTTTCTGAAAATCAGAAATATCTTATATATTCAATCGGCCGGCGATTATACCGAAATTACGGCTCAAACCGGAAAGTTTTTATTATCGAAAACGATGAAAGAATGGGAAGACCGCCTTCCGGAAAAATATTTTCTCCGTATTCACCGCGGTACTATGATTAATTTAGAACTGGTCGATCGTGTCGAGCCGCTTCCAAATCAATCCTACCATGTGTATATTCACACCATAACCGAACCGTTTGTCGTCAGCCGCCGGTATGCAACAAAGATCAAAGCGGTTTTGCGCTAAATTTCTTATTGACATGCCCGTCCTTATGTTGTAGTTTTTTCTTTTCAAATTTTGATCTTCATTCTATGAAACTCCTTGAGTGGATAATTGTTTTTGTCGTAATCTACCCTTCTGGTTTACTCCGTTCACAATCCGTCAAACCGGAATTTGATCGGTTCGGCCTTCAGGATGGTTTGTCGCAAATAACTGTTTTTACGATGATCCAGGATCGGTACGGCTTTTTATGGATCGGAACCGAAGACGGTTTGAATCAATATAACGGGTACGAATTTAAAATTTTCAGAAACATTCCCGGTGACTCTCTCTCATTATCGCATAATCATATCCGTGCATTATTCGAAGACTCTAAAGGCATGCTTTGGATTGGCACGCGCGGCGGCGGATTAAATCGTTACGATCGTACGACAGGACGTTTTGTGTGTTATCGCAATGATCCCGGTGATCCAACCAGTATCGACAATAATTCAATTCGCGCAATTTTTGAAGACCGCAACCGGCGCCTTTGGGTTGGCACTTCATCAGGACTAAACCTCCTGGATTCTGCAACAGGAAAGTTCAAACGTTATTCTTTTGAAGCCCCTCCTTCACTCGGAGTTACGAATCCGGCTGTTTCATCGATCATCCAGGATAAAAACGGCATGATCTGGGTGGGAACGATTCGTGGCGGTTTAGTTCGATTTGATCCTACAACCGAAAATTTTAAATATTACAGGCACGATCCTGAAAAGCCATCTGGTTTAATTCACGATCTTATCACTGCGCTGGAAATCGATCACAACGGTTTTCTATGGATTGCAACATACGGAGGGCTCGATCGCTATGACGAAATTTCGGATAGTTTTATTCATTGGATTCCAGATCGTGACAATCCTGGTTCACTGCAGTCAGAACGATTGTTCAGCCTGAGAGCCGACGGATTTGGGCGGTTATGGGTTGGATCATTGGAATGCCTGAGCGTCAAATATCCCGGTTCTGACCGTTTCGATCATTTCAGTAACGAATCCATGAATCCCCATAGCTTGTCGGACAATACGGTTTGGAGCATTTTAGTCGATCGCGCCGGTACATTGTGGGCGGGAACGCATCGCGGACTCAATCGCTGGGATCCTTTTTTGCGCAAATTTCCTCACATCACGACCGGTCAGGACGCGCTCACGCACAATGACGTCCGAGCGATTACGATCGACTCTTCCGGTGCGCTCTGGATCGGTACGTCTGGAGGAGGAATCAATCGGTTCGACCAAGGATACCGCTCTGTTTTTACCAGTGATCCTAAAAACGGTTTGTCCAATGATTATATCATGGCCATGCTGTCGGCACGCAATGGTACAATGTGGATAGCCACGCAGAACGGCCTCAATCGATGGGATCCTGTCCGAGGAAAATTTATTCGCTATTTGAACGATCCGAATGATCCATCATCTCTTAGTGGCAATTTACTGTCATCGCTGGCCGAAGATGCCAATGGAAAACTCTGGGTGGGCACCGATGCACAAGGATTGAACAGATTAAATGAAGACGGCTCATGGATGCGATTCGAATCTACTGAAAACGATTCACATTCTATTATCAGCAACCATATTCATTGCCTCGCGGCCGACTCATCCGGAAATCTATGGATTGGTACGAACCTTGGCGTTGCACGATGGAACGGTGGTTCCTTCGAACGATGGGCTTTTGGGCCCTACATGTCCGAAAATACTAAAGGACCGGATGTAATCGCTTTATTGGTGGACGAACGAGGATGGTTGTGGATCGGAACGCTTGGCAATGGTCTCTCATGCATGGATCCAAAATCCGGAAAGTGGCTGACGCTTACGACCGATGATGGATTGTCCAGTATGACTATTCAATCCCTTACTTTTGTCAGTAACAATATTTGGGCCGGTACCAATAACGGGTTGATCCATTTGAGCATAAACGATACGACTGATTTTTTTTCAAAACGATCGGTACAAATCAAAAATTACTTCGAAAGCGACGGTATTCAAAGCAATGAATTTAACAATGCTGCAGTCTACCGCTCAGCATCGGGTGAACTGTTTTTCGGAGGGATCAACGGATTCAATCGGTTTTTTCCCGATAGTATTCGAGACAATTCATATATTCCGCCGGTCGTTTTTACATCATTCAAACGATTCAATTTGACCTATCCTCTTGGGACAGAGCCTGTGCTCACCAAACATATTATTTTGAGCTATGCCGACAATGTTATTTCATTTGAATTTGCCGCTTTGCATTTTGCCAATCCTTCGCGTAATCAATATGCGTACATGTTGGAAGGCTTTGATGAGAGTCGTGCATCGTCCGGCACCCGGCGCTCTGTGACGTATACCAATTTAGAACCGGGGGAATATGTTTTCCATGCATGGGGATCCAATAGCGACGGTATCTGGAATAACGAAGGTCTGGCTGTCCGGCTGACTATCACGCCGCCATGGTGGGAAACATGGTGGTTTCGCGGCATTATGATTATAACGATCTTTAGTACGCTGTGGACAATTTACCGCACCCGCGTAACCCAGCTTTTGCGTATTGAACGGTTGCGTACTCAAATTGCCAGCGATCTTCACGATGACGTCGGTTCATCATTGAGTAAAATCGCTTTGTATTCGGAGCTTGTGCAATCCGGCGTCAATCAGATGGAAGGGCAATCGTTGCTGACCGAAATCGGCCGCATGAGCCGGGACATTATCGGATCGATGAGTGACATTGTCTGGTCCATCGATGCACGCAACGATACCCTGATCCATTTACTGACACGCATGAAAGAATATGCGCTCACTTCTTTGCCGGCCGGCGGCATGACCGTTGATCTCAACGCGGAAATACCAACGGTCGATCGCACGCTTAAACCGGAAGTTCGTCAAAACGTATACCTTATTTTTAAAGAAGTATGTAATAATATCCTCAAGCATTCGCACGCTACGCACGTACACATTACAGTCAGGCCTTTACAGGAAAACCTGATATTGACCGTCTCTGACAATGGTGTTGGCTTTTCACCGAACGTCATGTCGGCCGGTCATGGATTGCGCAACATTCGCGCGCGTGCCGAAAGGCTGCACGCTGCGTTGAATATGGATGGCGAGCCGTACGGAACTCGTTTTTCGATAACAGTTTCTCTCTAAAAAACAACCCACATGTTTATGTGATTGTTTATAGTATAGTTTGGAGCTTTCTTATGGCAAAGCCAAAACCCAGTGCTAAATTGATCAAAGTAGCTATCATCGAAGATGATCGAGGCATCCGCAGTGCGATCGATGCCTTTTTACGTTTGCAAAACGATATGACGTCGGTGGGCGTTTTTGCATCCGTAGAAGAATTTTTAACATCGAGTAAAACCACTCCGGATATTCTTCTCATGGATGTCCAATTACCCGGCATGTCCGGTATTGATGGCATTCGTCCTATCAAAGAACGATTTCCAGCCATACAGATCATGATGCTTACCGTTTATCATGATGCGGACAGAATATTCAGTTCACTTCGCGCCGGCGCTAACGGTTATGTACTTAAAAGCGCTCCATTTACCGACATTAAACAGGATATTCTGACGCTTTTTGCCGGTGGCGCGCCCATGTCGCCTCAAATCGCCCGGAAGGTCACGGAATATTTTTCCAATCAATCCGGTTCGACTATTCCGGAATCGCTTACGGCGCGTGAAAAAGACGTCGTGCATGCCCTCGTTGATGGACTTAGTTATAAAATGGTTTCCGACCGGCTTGGCATTTCCATGGAAACTACCCGCTTTCACATCCGCAATATTTACGAAAAGCTCCACGTCCATTCCAAAGCGGAACTCATCTCAAAAGTTCTAAAAACCCGCTGAAATACACAAAAATTGTGTATTAGTCTGCAAATCTTTTTTATTCATTTGACAAATTATTATTAATTAATACCCACCCAAATATGTGGTTTTTTCGTTGCGACTTATTGGTAAATTAGCTACCATAAACTGACCCGTTTATACCCACTTTGCACTTCATCACACACGCAAGAAATCTGTAACAGGTAATAGAAGTTGACAGTGTATCGATTTTTAGGATCGGCATTTCAGTCAAGATGACCGGCTTTTACAAAATTTTGTTTACATAAAATTCTTTTCAATTTACATCAAGGAGAAAAAGTCATGAAATCATGTTTCGTTTTCATTGGACTCGTGTTATTGAGTTTTTCAGCTCAAGCAAAAGTATGGACGGTTGACAATCGTCCGGGCGCCAATTTCACAACGCTTTCTGCCGCTCATTCCGGAGCATCAAGTGGTGACACCATCCTGATAGCAGGATCGGGCACACCATATGCAGGTATTACTTTTACTAAAAAATTGTTTATTTTTGGGCCTGGTTTTTTCCTGGGTCAAAATACCGGTTTACAGGCCGATACGAATGCCGCATCTGTAGGTCAATGTACGTTCAATGCCGGTTCACAAGGAACCGTGGTCATGGGTATACGATTCACCGGGACGCTGTATATCAATACAGACAAAATCAGCGTTAAAAGATGCTTCGTTGAAGAAAATTCTCAAGCGGCTATCTACATTTATTCCAACAAAGACAGTATTACGATATCACAAAATTATCTTTTCCAAAACAATAGTTCCAGTGGTAATCCAACCATCAATGTTGGTTCTGACGGAGTTAATGGCGCTACGCGTATCTATATCAAAAATAATTTCATCGATAAAGCTGGCACTACTTATTCTGCGCTATATATCCCTTATTCAACTACCGGGGAAGTTTTTAATAATGTTATTCGACAACATGTTACCATTCATTCGATACAATTTAATAATAACATTTTATATCAAGGCACTTTCACGGTTACCGGAAGCACTCCCTATAACTGCATTTCAAACAGCACGCAATTCAATTCTTATACGGGCACTCCCTATTTCTGTAAGATAAATCAATCAATGTCATCGGTCTTTACTTTAACCGGAAGCGCCGACGCACGATGGCAGATCCAACCCGCTGGCCCGGCAGACAATGCCGGCTTTGGCGGCGCCGACTGCGGCATGTTCGATACCAGTGAAAATAACGCGTATGTTCTTTCCGGCGTGCCGCCTATTCCGTCTATCTATGAAATTACAGCGAATTCAGACTTGAGTAACGTGACGGTGAAAGCGAAATCCAATAATTAACCCGCACAGAAATTGAATACAGAAAAAATTTTATGAAAAAAATTCTGTTTGTTTTTTGGTGGCTCTGTACGGGTTGGCTTGCCGGTCAAAACATAAACCGCGCGGAATATTTTATCGATTCCGATCCGGGTTTTGGTAACGGAACTCCGATTACTGTGGCGGCTCCTGGCGCGAGTGTCACGCTCAATTTCAGCGTGCCACTGGCCACAATATCCGATGGGTTTCATTCGTTGTACGTACGTACGCGCGATAACAATAGTTTGTGGAGTATCACGAATGCGTATCCGTTCTTCAAAACGTACGGAGCCGGTCCGGCGCTTCAAAATATAGTGAAGATGGAATATTTTTTTGACAACGATCCCGGCTTCGGAGCTGGAACGAATGTCGTTGTCAATCCTATTGGGAGCGATATTACCGAATCGTTCAGCATCAATACGGACGCACTTAGTTCGGGATTTCATACACTCTACGTTCGCGTGCAGGATTCCAAAGGACTCTGGACGGTGCTCAATGCCAATCCGTTTTTCAAAACTTTTTCTGCACCGTCCGGATTACCTAACATTGTCCAGCTTGAATATTTCATCGACAACGACCCTGGGCTAGGTTTGGGAACCCAACTAACGATCACTCCCGGTACGGATATCACAAAAAACTTCACCGTCGACATAGGCTCAGTTCCGTCAGGATTTCACACCTTGTATCTTCGGGCAAAAGACGCGAACGGAAAGTGGACCGTTTTAAATGCCAATCCGTTTTTCAAAACTTTTTCTGCACCGTCCGGATTACCTAACATTGTCCAGCTTGAATATTTCATCGACAACGACCCTGGGCTAGGTTTGGGAACCCAACTAACGATCACTCCCGGTACGGATATCACAAAAAACTTCACCGTCGACATAGGCTCAGTTCCGTCAGGATTTCACACCTTGTATCTTCGGGCAAAAGACGCGAACGGAAAGTGGACCGTTTTAAATGCCAATCCGTTTTTCAAAACTTTTTCTGCACCGTCCGGATTACCTAACATTGTCCAACTCGAATATTTTATCGACAACGATCCTGGGCTAGGCGCAGGCAGCCAATTATCGATCTCTGCCGGAACAGATATCACGAAAAATTTCACTGTCGATATAGGCTCAGTTCCGTCAGGATTTCACACCTTGTATTTTCGCGCAAAAGACGCGAATGAAAAGTGGAGTATTCTGAACGCGAATTCGTTTTTCAAAACATACGCCGCGCCACAAGCTGTTGTGCCCGTTGCGTCACTGGAATATTATTTCCACAAATCCGGGGTTAATACGGCGACACTGTCTTACAGCGGATTTGCATCGGGAAGCAACGTGAACGTCAGCTTCGATCCCGATTTAAGTTCTTTACAAAAAGACAGTACATACCGGATGTTCATCTACGCCAAAGATTTCACAGGTCTTCGCAGTTTGGCGATGATCGACACCTTCATTGCACCGGATGTACCGCCGGCTGCGCCTAAAGATTTAATTGCCCTTTCCGGCAATGGACAGGCATCATTGTCGTGGAAAAAAAATACGGAGCCGGATTTTTTAAAATATTATATTTATCAAGGTACGTCTCCGAACCCCACGTTGCTGGTAGATTCAACAAGCGGAATTAACGATACGTCCAAAGTTATTTCTCCCCTGAACAATGGCACAACCTATTTTTTCCGCGTCGCTGCCGCCGATACCGTTCATCAACTCAGCGCCTACTCCAACGAAGTTGCCGTCACGCCCGGGGACATTACCGCCCCCAATGCGCCCGTGTTGATTTCTGTTGTCGCAGGCGACAGTCTTGTGACCGTATCATGGATGGAAAACAGCGAACCGGATATATTGCGTTACCGCATTTTCAGCGGAACATCGGTTAATCCGACTATTCAGATTGATTCGACTACAACTGGAGACACAACAAAAACATTTTTTTCATTAAACGCTGGAACGACATATTATTTCAGAATCGTCGCCGTGGATAATGCTTTCAACGCAAGCGGGTTTTCCAATGAATTAAGTGCAACGCCGACTTCACCAACCAATCAATTGCCAATGCTTGAGCTTGCGTACTCCGATTTTTCCGTCACGATCAATCATCCCGACACCACGCTCGACTCCATTGCCGCACATTTTTCTGATGCGGATGATTCGAATTTAGAATTTAGCGTTGGAACATCGAATCCGGGGAAAATTACACCATTCGTCATCGGCGGGCGATTAAAATTGTCATTTATTACCGGCCAGACCGGCGTCGTATCGATTTATGTTACAGCAACCGATGACAGCAATGCAGCCGTTTCGGATACTTTTAACATCACTATTGATGCTGTCAATGCGCAGCCGATAGCTGCGAATGATAATGCGACAACGACTTTCCAAACAGCCGTTACGATTCATGTGCTCAATAACGATATCGATCCCGATGGCAATACGTTAACCATTCAATCCGTTTCAAATGGAACGAATGGAAGTACCGTAAAAAATTCAGGCGATACAACGATCACTTATACACCCAATAACGGATTCTCGGGTAATGATCAGTTTACGTATATCGTCACTGACGGCAACGGCGGACTAGATACGGCCTCGGTATCGGTTACGGTTTCTGCCCCGATTGCATTGACGCTCACTACGTCCGTTCTTCAAAATCCGGCGCTATCAAAATACGCGGATATTTATGTCGTAGGCGATACGACGCTTCAAAGCGTTCCGGTCGTCAGACGGATCATTGGCGGCGATTCAGCATCAGTGATCATGAGCGGCAGCGGCAGCATTTATCATGGCACCATCGAATTTACTCAAAACGGAGCGTATACGATTCGCACACACGCAACATCGGTAACCGGTAGCGCCGTAGTGCAAATACGCTCATTTAATGTCACACTCGCCAAACCGAGCTTGACAGCGCAACTGAAATCGTTGAGTGAACAATCCGTTCTGACCATTCCTAAACTGAGTTTAAAAAACGAAACGTATTTCACGGCGTTTGAAAAAGAACAAGCCGGTGAAACCATAGTCGAATTCGGACCATCCGGTTCGTGGGCGCAACCTCTGGAACTGACAATGACGTACGAACCGTCGGCATGGAAAAATCCAGGGAAGTTATTTATTTACCATTACACCGTCGATGGATGGAAACCTTTGCGCACACAGGTCTTTCAAAACGAACGTCAAGCCAAAGCGTTTGTGACGGAATTGGGATTATTTAAATTAATGGAAAACGAACAATTTGAAGGAACGAATGTTGTTCCATCAGCATTTTCGCTGAATCAAAATTATCCCAATCCTTTTAATCCGACGACGACGATCGTGTACGATCTGGCAAAAGACGAAACCGTCGAACTCAGCGTTTACAATATGCTTGGCCAGAAAGTAAAAACGCTGACCAATGGCTTTCAATTGGCCGGACAATATCGTGTATTGTGGGATGGTACCAATCTGAATGGACAAAGTGCAGCGAGCGGCGTGTATTTTTATAGGATCAAATCGTCGTCGTTCGTCAAGACCAAGAAAATGTTGTTGATTCGATGAAATTAGTGAATCGTAATGTCAGTTCGAGCAAGGTCGAGAACTGACATGAACGAAGGATTCTATAAAATTTTTGTCACTTCTCGACAAAGCTCGAAGTGACAGTAAACCTGAGAAAAATATGCGAATCAAAATTTTTTTCATACTGTTTTTCGTAATCATCGGAATGAGTTGCGGTGATGATCCGGTACCCACTGAACCGACGTACGACGAATTGATCGCCCAGGGATGGAATGCTTTCATTCAGGCCGATTATGACGGGGCGTTCGATATTTTTGATCAGGCGTCGACGCTCGATGCGTCCATGGCGGAAGCGTACAATGGCAAAGGCTGGTGCGGACTACGTACGGATCAGTTAAGTTCTGCGGCATCGGACTTTTCGAGTGCGGCCGGAAAAAACAACCGTTCGGCCACATTGTTCGCCGGCTGGTCTTTCGTACTCAACGCTCAAAAATCGTACGCCGCTTCCAATACTCAGGCCGATTCGGCTCTGGCACGCGATCCAAGCTGGGAATTCGAACATACGCTGCCGTATGACGCCGATTATTTACATCTTGTCAAAGCGCAGAATTATTTTGCACTGCTCAATTACACGGCCAGTCTTGCCGAGGTTCAGATTTTGAATGTGTCATTTTCAGCCAATGTCGCTACGGCTGACGGCCGGGCTGCGTTGTCCGCAGAGATAGAGCGGTTAAGAACCACGTTATCGAAACAAGTATTACAGTAATCAAATCAATAAAAAATAAAAAAAGGCTGTTCAAAAAAATTGAACAGCCTTTTAAATTTTTCCGGAACGAAGCCCTAATTTTGCGTAACGATTTTCAGCTTTTTGCGGTTCGCGATCCATTTAAATATCAAACGTGCCGCGAACAGGAACAGTCCTAATCCGATACCGGTGATAAACATCGTACTACCGCAAATGCCCCCGCCTTCGGATGAATCGGCCGTCATTGTGATCATACCGACATCAAATACTTTGTTATAATCGATTTCCCACGTTGCGGTGTTGCCGTCTTTTTTATCGGCATTGGAATTGTCGACTTTACCCGGCATCGTCACGTGAAAAGTATATTTCAGATCGTGCCAGGCCGAACGGGATGTATCGGTAATACCGGCCGATTTCTTTGAATCAAATTCCTCGCTGAAAAATACTTTTTTATCCTTTTTTTCAATTTTGATTTTGGAATCATTGAACGGTGAGGCAAACTGGTTGCCGTCTTCCCATTTTTTTTCGGCGATCAGGTGATATTTACCGTCTTTTTCTTCCTCACTGACTTTCCAGCCTTCTTTCTCAAAACTTTCTTTCTTGGCTTTGAGTTGGTCTTTACTGTCCTTACCGATCTGAATATCGATTTTTCTTTGCATACCGCCTTTGGAATCGACGGTAGTCCATGTCTCCGTCTGGAAACATCCTGATACCAGCCATGCAAAAGCCAAACTTACAGCATAGGCTAATAATTTTTTCATAACTCCTCCTCAAAATGTTATTGGGGTTTCGATACAAGGAAAAGACGCCTACAGGCGGCATCACAAAGATTTGATGAAATAGACATGATAAGCGACAAATTCTAAAAGAAAATGGTTCTAATTGCAAGAAGTTTTTTCCTCAAAAAACTTGCGCTGTTGTCGAATTAGACATAAATTCAGCCATCGACATTTAAAAACCCGCTCATTCTTACGGAGACTTTATGAGTGATTTTTCCGGCAATCCCTGGCGCGCCAACGATGACAAAAAAAATCAGACTTCGACCAACCCAACCAGCGCGGAAGATTATTATAAAATGGCCCAGTTGGCTATGGATAACAAACAATTCCAGAATGCCGTCGATCACTGCCGCAAAGCCATCGAATTAAATCCGGTATACCTCGAAGCATGGTTTTATTTGGGTTTCAATATGATGGACTTAAAACAGTACGAGGAAGCCATCCCGTGTTTTCACAAAGCGCTCGAAATCGAAAAAGACGGTAATTATTTTCGCCCATACAGTTTTTATAATATCGGCTTGTGCCATTACAATCTGGTCCGCGATGACGAAGCGCTCGATTATTTCAACAAAGCCGTTGCCGTCAAAGCCGACTATGTGCCGGCGATCAATTATATCGGTTTAATTCATTACATCAAAAAAAATTACGATACAGCCATCCCGTTTTTCAATCAATGTTTGCAATACGATCCCAATTACATTTACGCGCATTATAATCTCGGGCGATGCTACTATTACCAGTACAAAGACGATCAGGCGCTGGATCATTTTTTAAAAGCGCTTCAGGCGGATCCCAACCATGTTGAAGCCAATAACTACGCCGGATTGATTTACCTCAACAAAAAATTATACCCGACTTCGATCGGATATTTACAAAAAGCCAGTTCACTCGATCCGCAATATACCGCGCCGTTGTACAATTTGGGAATTTTGCATTACGAGCAGAAACAATATCCACAGGCGTTGGATTATTTTACCAAAACGATGCAATTGAATCCCGAGCATGCCGATGCGTGCAATTACATCGGATTGATCCATCACGATCAGAAAGAATATGCCAAAGCGGCCGAATTTTATCAAAAGACACTAATGATTCAGCCTGATTACAAATTTGCAATGTATAATCTTGGTTTGGTTTCCTACGATCAGAAAGATTATCCCAACGCGATTGCCAATTATCAAAAATGCCTTGCCATCGATCCCGAATATGTTTCGTGCCATTATAATTTAGGTTTGGCTTTTTACCAGTCCGGCAGCTTGCAGGATGCGTTGCGGCATTTTGAAGAAGCGGCGCGGCTGAAGCCTGCGCATTTCAATGCGCATTATTACCGCGGCTTGGTCTATCACACTACGGGACAACATGACCGCGCAATGGCCGTCATAGAAGAATTGAAAAAAATCGATTATCCTACGGCCAAAGATTTGTATAAAGAAATCACCGGCAATGACCTAACTCCCACATCGACGACCACTCAGCCGACCCAAAAACCGCGAGACGAAGGCCCGAGCCATCGCGGACATTGAGGAATATTTTTGCTCGGCTTGAGTTTACTTTCTTAAATCATGAGGTATTTGCGTGGAAGTCAAACGAAGACATCCTGTTTTAGACGAAAAAGAAAAAGAAGAAATTCATAATAAATTGCGCAGTTTTCTCTATTCGCAAGGGCTGAAAGCCACGCCGGAACGTTTTGCGGTGCTGGATGAAATTTATACCACCGATTTTCATTTTGAAGCGGAAGATATCCTGATGCGCATGATGAAGAAAAAACAACGCGTTTCCCGGGCAACGATTTACCGGACTCTGGAAATTTTGGAAAAATGCGGGCTGATCCGGAAAGCAAAATTAGGCGAGACGACGGCATATTACGAACATACCTACGGACGGCATCATCATGAACACATGAAATGTACGTCGTGCGGTAAAATCATCGAATTCGAATCCGAAGATATCGAACGCTTACAAGATATGATCTGCAAACAATTTAACTTCAAAATGACCTACCACATCCTCCACATGTTTGGTGTCTGCGAAGACTGCCAGAAAAGCGGCGCCGCCGTGCCGACGTATGTCAATCCGTACGTGTAAGATTTTATTCTTTTTTAAACAGCTGAAAACTTCACTCACCTCAGAAACCTACTTCTTTAGTCTAAACACATTTATGTAAATACATTATTTTTTGTGTATTGATTTTACATGTTTTGTGTTTTTTATAAAGACTGGCTGGAAAAATTCAACATAGATTTGCCGATAATTCGTATTTGAAAGCTCCAACGGTAAAGTTTGTGACACGGTGATCTAAAGGCGTTTATTTAAAATGATGATACCAATTTCCGTCTGATTCTCTATCAACCGTTTCTTGTGACTCAAAATCGATACTTACAAATGGCCTTGCTGATTCTGGATAATCATGCTTAATAAGAATATCCTTCAGTTTATGTTTTAACTCCATGTTCGACTTAAGGCTCACTTTCATTACATCTGACTTAACGCAAATCCAAAAAACAAGGTTTTTTGGATCAATATCATACGCACCATACCATTCGATCCAAAAATTTTCAGGACAAATCGGGTAAATAATTTTTTTAATATCTTTTTTTATTTTTCTAATTTTCTTTTTTGTCGAATTTTGATAAAACAATGCTTTCAAAATATTCATATGTCTCATCCATAAATGATGATATTAGTGAGGTACTATTTTAACATGATTTAAGTCTAAAATTGGTTTCTCTATTTTTAACCAAATACTTGTTGAACGCGGCCCTAGTGGAGTTGTAAAAAAGTGAGCTTCTCCACTTGCACCTCTTGCGAAATTTGTAGACAATGTTTTCCAAATAGGGCTAGATATGAAACGAGGTAAATAAGGATGTAACTTATCCATTATTCGCCCACTTGTCGTCATTTCAAGGGTTTCCATTCCATTATTTTTTGCAAAATTAAACGCAGTTTCTTTCGCCCCTTCCCCTGACCAAAAAACTCTAGTAACTACAAACGCGCTATTTCCATAACGTATTGCCAGATATCCTTCCGCCGCCATTGAATAGCCGGCTTCCATTAAACCAAACCCAAGTCCAGCCAAGGTACTTCCGGTTTGTGCAGCAATTACTGAAGCATTCGCACGCTGTTCATATTGATTCCACATCATCATGCCAAGTCCACTGAAAACCGGTGCTTCGACTTTTGGTTTCAGATAATTGAATTCAAACATTGGAGGAGGAATCCAAAACCCAATGTTGTGAATACGTTCCGCTTCAATAACAACTTCCGGAAAAATGTAATTAGTACGCTGATTGTCCTCAGGAGTTAACACACCACCACCCGTCTGACTTCCATCCGGATCTATGAGATTTGCAGGATTATTGCCAACATAACAATATGGCGAGTGAAACTCATCCATTGGATCGACCTGATGCCATCTGCCGAGCTGCGCGTCGTAAGTACGCCAGCCGTATTCATACCAGTTCAGGCCGAAGTCGGCTAGTTTGACTATTCGATTTTTTTGAAAGTAAATTTATAAGTACTATCCTTTTGGTAAAGATAAAGAGTATCGCTGTTTGCAGCCTTAAAAACTGAATCGCTTTTTGCACTAATTCTTTCAAAAAGAATATCACCATTGGCATACGGCACAAAGCCATATACTTCTTTCTTCTCTTTTAATTGAAAATAGATTTGCAGTCTTTCTGCCCTTATGGTATCCAGTATGCCTTCAATTTTAGATGAATTAAAAATAAGAAAATGGTCTTTCAGAGTTTGATCACCACATATTTTCAGCGAAAGCCCCCCTCCCAAGATGATAATACTGAATACTATTATTTGAATTTTTTTTAGCATTATTTTTCCCCTTCGTAAAAATCATGTAACTTAAATGTACCTGAAACTCCACTCGCCGCGTTAAATAAATATGGCGGCACTGGTGCAGTTATAGCTCCTCCAATTGAAACACCTCGTCCAACAATATAAGATTTTCCAGCTCTTTGGATGGTTCCATACACACCTATTTCAGCTCCAAATCCTGGTGTCACCGGTAGAATTCCAGACGCGCTACCCCAATAAGTCCAGGAAGCAGGATCTTTCACATTTCCTGTCGGAATCATACTTCTTCGGATTTCTCCAACAGGACCCATATAGTTTGCACCGCCAACATTGTAGCCCAAATCGATATTCCATCCTGCACCAATTCCAGCTGTATTGGTAAGCATGGGTTTCCAAGAGGCCTCTGGACCTCTAGTAACCCAATTAAAATCAACAACATTAACTTGCGCTCCAACTGAAGCGATTCCGCTAAACCCGTAGCTTATAGTTATAAAATCTGGAACCCTTGATCTCATCCAATCACTATTCCATAATGATGAAAATAATTCATCAAAAGAGAAACTCTGATCTGGCATGTCAACAAGTTCAAAAACCGCTACATACGGATTATCACCAATTTTGGTTTGCCCAATATAAACAAGCTCCGGATCACCACCGTAAAGCCCATCAAAATCAACTAAGTTCGCTGGGTTATTACTCACAAAACAATATGGTGAATTGAATTGATCAAGTGGATCGACCTGATGCCATCTACCAAGCTGAGCATCATAAGTACGCCAGCCGTATTCATACCAGTTTAATCCAAAATCATCAGTCAGTTCTTTGCCATTGAATAAAAATTTATTGTCACTCTGCGTACCAAGTCCCTCGATCCTCATGCCGTGTTCATATTTGGCACAGATTATTTTACATTTTAAGACAAAAAACAGAAAACCGCTTATATTTCCATGCTTAATGAAGTTGAATATCTATATAATAATCAACAGCCAAAGAGATTTATAACGGATTTAGAAGTCTTTTCTTAGCCTCAATCACTAAGTTTCGATATTCTGGCTTCACAATTTCAACAAGCAATGCCTCAAGCCTGCCTTCAAGAATCCAAAGAACCGCCTGTTCGACTTCATCACACGAGTATACACCTTTAGCATCATCAAATTTTGCTAAAAAATCAAATAGCACTAATGCTTCATCTCTCGAAAGTTCTAAATTAATCGGGGACGTCGTATCCATATAGATATCTCCTTACCATAGTCTTCCTGAAGTTAATATACTTTTCAATTGATCAGCTTCAAGTCTCCATCCTCCAACAAAATTTCCCACTTGATCAGACATTATGTTCATACCCGTACTTGGATTTACATAATGTATAACCGGATTCCCTCGGTAAACACCTTGAATTGTTATCACGCTGGGACTATTAATGAATTGGTTTATTGCGCTTCGAGTTGCGGCTGCTTGCGCAGGATTCCAATTTCCTTTTAATCCCAATTCAATTCCATGTCCTGCTTTTGTAAAGAATTTTTGCACTGCTGGTAAACTAGGAAATTTTAAAACATTGCTCGCAAGCTTTGCAGGTTTTCCAATAAAAGGAATTGCTGCTGTAAGTGTCGATACGCTCGGACCATCTGTTGTGGTTTCATAAACAGCCACTCCTACAGCAAGATATGGTGAAACAATTGAGGCAACTGTACCAGTGTATTCTTTAAAAATCTCATGCATACGTTTACGCAGGCTTTCATTCTGCATAGCAGTTTGCCGTTGCCACGCATCCAACCCATTGAACCACGTGAATGTTTCCCATTTTGATGGCATTTCTCCGTAAATTACTATTTCAGGGCCTAAAAAGCTTCCACTTGAAGGATCCCAAACAGGATCAGGGTCATCAGTGCTGCTTCCATCTGGATCAATGAAATTCATAGGATTATTCCCCAGATAGCAATACGGTGAATGAAACTCATCCATTGGATCGACCTGATGCCATCTGCCGAGCTGCGCGTCGTAAGTACGCCAGCCATATTCGTACCAGTTTAATCCAAAATCATCAGTCAGTTCTTTGCCATTGAATAAAAATTTATTGTCACTCTGCGTACCAAGTCCCTCTATACGCATACCGAAGGCGTAGTAATGTGATTCTTCGAGCCTCACGATCTCGCCTAAACCTCCGTCAAAAAATGTCACTCGCGTATTCCCAAGATGGTCGGTGATATAGTACTCATATTGCAGGTTGCCGTTAGTGAGTTTCTTTACCCGGCCTTGTTCACAGTAGAAAAAGTCGAGAGAACCGTTTTTGTAATCAAACACTCCCGACACGTAATCTAATGTCGTCGTGACGACATTATTCGTATATACCGTCTTGCGTAATTTTTCACCGCCGGGCCGAATAGGTCAAAGCAGTTATCCTAACATTCTTAATCCAAATACAGAGATATCAACGCTGCCAGGCAACTTAATTTTTCCTGCTTCTTCAAATGCTATGTTATGCAAATTAATTAATTCGTCTCGAGTGTTTAAATCGACCAAAATATTCGCTGAATCAGATTGCAGGAATTGACTGACAATATAACCTGCTTTCGTGCGAGCACCACCAGCAACAAAAACATTATCATCGAACTTTTGTAAGTTTCCTACAACTATTTTTCCATATGCAATTCCTATTTTATAGGCAATTCCTTTTTGAAAAGTGAAAAGAATCTTACGATCAATTTCAATCGCACTTTTTAACGCAGATATATGGGAATCATCACAAAACAGTTCTTGAGAAAAGAAGGAGTCTGCTATGTTGGCAACTTCAAGCCCGATAAAAAAACCCGAATTTTTCTTTACCACCTCTTGTATGTCTGATTTCAGTGTGTGATAAATTTTAAGATCCACAGGTTGTTCAATAAACTCAAATTCTAATCGCAACATAAAGCCATGTACCTCGATTGCCTCAACCCCGATCTTATGCTTGATAATTTTTTTGGCGATCTGACCTGAAAAATGATTTTGAAGTTTAGATTTCAAGTGTTTTTCCTTATCAAGGATAATTTGATTATTTGATAATTTTCCAACCACCTCTTAAAGGAGACAGCATTTTAAATGCTTCCTCAGCACTCACACCATTTTCTAACAAAATATCCATCAAAGCATCCATTCGAAACTGGCCTTTTTTTAAACTTGATTCGGCAAGGTTTTCAATATCAACTAGTTTTTGAATTTGTTCTTTGGTAAGAGTTTTATTTAAAATGTTATTTGCATGACGACTAACTGTTGCAGCACTATTCGCCGTCTGAACGACTTTATTAGTCGCCTGAACTACATTGTTTGCCTCAGTTACTCCTACTAATGAATTTACCTTTGCAGCCCACATCATGGTAGAAAGCGCCTCTCCTCCTGCAGCCATGACAACCGTATACGCAGTAAACTCAGCAACTTTCGTCCATTCTTTCAATCCATTAAATACATCTTCAGATGGCCTGAAAAACATTGTCGTTGAGACTACTGAACCACATGCTTGTTGACCAAAACCGTAAAAACAAGTGGATAATCATCACTACACCAATAGGAATCCGTGTGAGGTTCATAATATTCTTCTTCCCAACTACAGGGTTGGCTTAATAAAAAGAGCAAATCATCAATAGTGCCTTCCCGTTTTCTTACACGTTGAGTGGTAGACCAACCTGTAGCAAATAAAACAACGAATTCAGCAATCTTCTCGTTGAGAACAATATTTCTTACTTGTCTTAAAAAATCAAAAAAAATTTCAGTGTTTTTACCATAATCAAGTGCAGTACCTATAGAAATAGCTTCGTTTTCAGAGAGATTTTTAGGATTACGTAAAAAGCCAATAAGTTGTATTGAAAATCTCTCTAATACAATTTTAACACCATTTCTTAAATCCTGAGGACAAGCATTGTCCCCAAATTCAATTACGTAATTTTGTTGATCGCATAAGTTGCAAAGTTGTTCTTCAATTTTCGATCTGTTCTGCAGAAAACCAATTCCTATTATCATTTCACCTAATCCCTTTGGTTCTATAAAGATTATTCTGAAGAGCTTTGTAAAGCTCTTTAATATGCTTCTGTGTTGCAGGAATAGCTTCTTTCGCTATTTTATAGCGTATTTTTCCTTGCGGATCGACCATTCTGATCAACTCATGTACATGAGGACCTGAAATACCATGTTTTCCGCCTGAACCGATTCTGAGTAATTCACGTCCGGATTGTCTAACTGCTGTAATTTCTCCCCCAGCGGCTTGAATGGCTTCATCCAGTACGGCGAATGAAATTCATCCATCGGATCGACCTGATGCCATCTTCCGAGTTGCGCGTCGTAAGTACACCAGCCATACTCATACCAGTTCAGACCGAAGTCGTCGGTGAGCTCTTTGCCATTGACTAAAAATTTATTGTCATTCTGTGTGCCAAGTCCTTCGATTCTCATACCATAGTAGTACATCTCTTGAATTACCTCATACTTCAGATTGAACAATTTTTTTTCCACAAATTCTTACTTTTTCTATCTGCGCAACATATTCAATAATCTGGGGAAATTTACTTATATCAACTTTTCTTCCGTCGGGTGACAACCAATAAAAATTATCTAATAGTGGTCTATCTAAAATAGTTTTTTCTGCAATTGAAATCCGACTTGAATCTAATATTTTAGTAGCAACCCCTGAGATGAAAGTGTCGGCTGTTATTATATCAAACACTACTTCATATACAGCCGTATCGATGAAATCATTCACTCTCAGCTTAAAATTCGCTAATTCAATGAGAGCATCTTGCAATTTTTTTTTCATTTTGGCTGAAACCAAGAACTAAGTGAGCCCAAGATTTTTGGTTTTTGGTGCCGGTGACTTTGCCTTTCGTGCGATAAAAGACCGTCTCCGCTAAGGTTGTTATCGTTTAGACAACATTTTATAAAAAATTTTATTGCTTAACGAAAATACTATTAATGCTGTTATCGCATATCCTATTTTTATAAAATTTTGTTCTGTATTTATTTTGCCACAGATCTTCCATATGCTATAAAGCAACAGTGGGAGAGGACCTGGCCTAAAAAGGATATATCCAAAAAGCGATGTAATTCCAACAGCTAATCCAATCGATAATATTTTTTGTTTATTTTCTATTTTCATGCTTTAAGGCGTCAAACTGTGCCTATGGAAACGTATCCATACGCGAGTTAATGATCAAAGTTTTGCCGTTAATTATTTTGTGAGTTTTAGTAATGATTTTATTTTTTTTCTTTCACTTACGTAAGTTATAACTATTGAAGTATACATCGCCATTACAAATCCTACCATACCTAACATTGTTTCAAAGTCTTTCGCTTTAAGCGCCATGATAAAAAAAGGAATGAGAACCAATCCAGAACAACACAGACCTATAAAATGTAGAACCCATTTTAGTGATAAATGAATTGGCTGAAGTTTTATAATCCCATCGTTTTCAGTAAGTAAGAATGAATTTCCAGCCGAAGGTACATCTAAAATATATGCTTTTTGGATGTTATTAGTATTTTCCAATTTTTTTAACTCATCTTCAGCAACCTTAAACGAGTGCCAATATAACATATAGTTCCTTATTTTTTTGAAAACGATTATTTATCTGCATCCCCTTTCATTTACCATTTCCAATCATAAAATATCCCCGCTTTCAGATAAATCTGATTGTCCGCCAGTTTAAAATCGATGGGCACAGCATCTCCACCTATCGACGCAGAAGTTAAATTAGTACTGGCAAAACTGAAACCCAGTTCGGCCGATAGACCGAACAGCATCCCGGACGGTTTGCCTTCTACACCGAAACTCAAACCCGGAGCGACTGCTTCATCAAAGTTGAGCTTGATTGTGAAATCGGTAAAATGCGATTTCCCTGAATATTTTTTAAAATCAAGGCGCCCTTTAACAAACCAGTACGCGTCTGAGAAATCATTAAATTTCTGACTGTAGCATATTAAAAAGCCAATCGTCCGAACATGCAATGTTTCATTCGGAATACCTTCTGAGGAATACACCAAAGTCCGAGAGCCTGAAGATTCCAGCGATTCGAAATTAAAATCCATTCCGAGAATGATGTTCGAAATTTTTTGAGGAAAAACTATTTCTACGGACGGCGTGAATGAAGGTGCATTGGAAAAATACTGCGTAATAGACGGATGAGTTCGGAGGTTTTCGTATTCATCCGGAACATAGGGATCTCCCTGATCTTTTTTGGGCAGATGAAAATTCAAATGTCCCATGGCTTTGAATCGCATAGCCACTCGTTTATTCTGGGACCCCGTCGTTACAATATAAACCGGGGAAACTTCCGGTGTCGCCATTTGCATTTTCAATTGTTCGCCAAACTTGATGGCCGCTGCATCCCAATCGATACCCGAGTCGCCGGCATGCATACAGGCTTGTAATATGCCATACCCCATAACTTTTTCATCCAGGTTGTCCCACATAAGATATTTGCACGACCAATGCAAAGAATCTTCCAAACGTGACACATGCAGATCCTGCAGCCACAGAATGGTTGACGGCTTTGATCCGCCGATATTAATTTGAGTCGAAGGGACGTAAAACCCCGTTTGTGTCTTAGCCGTTGCCAACATGTGTTTGTTGACATTCATTTTTGAGCGGCGGATTTGAAAAACAATCGGCGAATACTGTTCAAAAACTACCGGAAGTTTGTCCTCAAGCGCTTTTAAATACGCCGATTCGTCCGTTCCATTCCATACGACCGAATCGCCCTGCAGTACCGGATTCAGCACTAAAGTGACAATACCTAACGAGCGGTCCTGGCTGTGTAAGGTGACAGTGAAAAGCAGAATAAGAAATAAAGTTTTCATTGTAATCCGAGTGAAAGTGAGTGTTTTAATATGAACGTTTAAAAAACGGACTCTCTTCTAAAATCAAATACGCGACGGTTTCAACAGCCGATACCCAAGTGCCTCGTGTCATAGCAAATGCAAAAGACGCTTCAGCGTCGAATTGACCGTAGCACACGATTTTCCCCTTTTCATTGTCCCAGATGGCGTACGTAACCTTGTGAAGAAGAGCAGGCGATTTTCCACCTACGGTACTTCCTCCGCCTTTTGGACCGGGAATCCACGTTCCAGCCTGACCTGCATACCTTGAAATATCAAGCCGCCCAATAAACAAGACAAAATCGTACGTCGAATCAAATTCGGTCGTTTGCCCTTCCTGGGGTAAAGCGATTTCCATCGTTTTATCTTTGCCGATGGTAAACGTGGTACTTTCAAGAACGGGTTGAATATTGAAATCTTTAATCCGTACTTTTCTCATTCTGGCATATTTTCGTACAGCTTGTGTCATGGTAGAATCAAAAAATGACGTGTAAACACTGCGGGCATTGCCATCTCCAAGATCATCTTTGACGTCGTCGGTGTTTTCGATAAATAAATTTCGATCCGTTAGCGGCGTGATCACGATCGTTTTGCCAACCAAAGTTTTTCCATCATATTCCGGACTGATAAAACGGGTCGACGGTGCACATCCGATCAAAACTAATAGAACAGTCATTATTAATTTTTTCATAAAAAAATCCCATGTGTGTAGTAAGTGAAGTTTACATTCTTTAACCATTTACGGATTTCCTGGCTTTCGATAAAGCATATTCGAAAATAAATTGACCGTCTACCGTCATGAAATCAGCCAATTCAAGCGTCGGATTGCGCACGCCGCGCCGCCAATAATAGGAAAAGCGTGAAGTTCATTGACAAAGCAATTAGTGAACGACTCGTTAAAAGCATATTTCTTAAATTCAGACAGTTTATCCGTCCGCCAAAGTTCGTTCCCTGTTTTTTCGTCTATAAAAATTTTAATACTATTATCGTCTGAATTGCCTAATAAAATGACGCCATTTTCACGGTTCCATTCCTGCCATTCAAACGACTTGATGCCGAACTTTTCTTCAAATTTGTAACTCCATACGATGCTGCCATCGGCTGCATGGAAGGCCGTGATGAACTTTTCACCCGATCCGATGAAAAGGGCATCATCCTTGGAGTGCATTTTTATTTTAGTCGCTCCGGGACTCATTTTTTGTTCCCAGATAACCGGCAATGTCTGTGCAATTGCGGTTTCAAAACTAATCAGGACAACCATCAGAGTAATAAACCTGAAATTCATGGCAGGGTCTCCTTATAAATGTGTGTATCAGCTAATTGCAAAAAAGGTACAAGTGATTGAAAAACAATCGGAAAAATTTACGTTCGGTTTTTAGAGAAATTTGATTGGGGCTAGATCATAGTTTACAAGCTACGTTCCCTCAGGAATGTGGCTTTGGCTAACGGCGTAAAGTAGTTTTCTTAAGAAGATTTGTCAATGACTTTTGTCATTGAAAATATTCATGTTTTGGGTAACACTTAATACACGTTTTTTGTGTATTTCGATACATGTTTTTTGAGTAAGTTGTTATTGAAATAGGTCCGGTGAAAAGCTGATTTGAAGTAAATTCACCGCCTGTAAGAAAGTACTACCGCTATTCGTGGAATGCAATTTATTACTCTCGGGGAGAAGGCTCTCCCCACGCCTCGGCTTTGCGCCTGCGGCGCACGATCCTCGGCGCCCCTCTCTGTCTGTGGTGATGTACGAATTTATAGGTAAGTAAAAAAACCTATATGCAATCGGAGGAAACAAATGGGAGCCGCTGCAAGCGATGCGGGGAGCGCGAAACGAGCGGAAGCGGCGACATCTGCTCAATAGCCGGCGCGACAGCGGGGGCGTGGTATCAACGCTGAGCCTGACCTGCGAGCAACTCCAAAAGAAATCCCGTGAGCATGTGAGGCTGGCGAGGCAACTATTTTTTGATGCGTAATTTATTACCAAAATAAATAATTGAGAGAATTGAATAAGCGAGGATCAACATACTCAGAAGAATAAAAGCCAATTGCCGAAATTCCATTTCTCCCATTACTATTGACTGTCGCGTAAGAATAAAACCCCATATGATAAATAAAAAACATACCAATACCGTCATTGCAAAAATTTGAAGAATGTATATCCTAGTATTGTTTTGTATTGTTCGACTACGTACGTAAAGAAGAAGAAAAATTTCAGCACCAAAAAATGCTGCGGCAATCAAGCTACCTACAAAAACCGCAAGAAACTTATCACCATGTTCATCACTAAATGAATTCCAAACCAAAACAATTAAAAGAACAATTAGAAGTCCCGCGGTTAGAAAATTACACGTACGAAAAAACTGATTCATATTACTGTTTAGTCCTTTCAGCTTGATACTGACTTTCTCTTAAGGCTGCATCTGCTGATAAGTTATGGACCGGATGATCGGGATTGTCTTTGTTCATCGCACGATGAGAAACATCTGATCCAAACCCAAAAAAGTTAGCAATACCTTCAAGTATTGAATAGCCAATGCCGGCGCGACAGCGCGGGCGTGGTATCCCACGCGGAGCCTGACTACGCGCGGGACTTAAAATCTTTTTCCAGAATAAACTGCGCGTAGTGAGGTGAAGCGGCTGAAAAATAATTCATTTACAGTTTGCTTCAAACGACCACGACCACTTATCGATACAAAATAGATCGTTGCCCTTATATCGTATGATGAGGTAATGTCCATCGTCCAAGACTGCGTCCGGAGATTTGATCGAATACAACTTAGCGAAATATTCTTTTGATTCCTTTCCGTGAGTCAGCTTTATGTAATCAAGTTTTCGATCTCCATTGAAATCACCGATGTTTTCCACAATTCCAAACCTACTTGAAAAAAAAGTTACATTTTCAATGTGAGAATTCTCAGTTTCGATCAATGTATAAAATGTAACCTCCATGCCCGAACCACTCGCCGACGATGCCTTGGACAACATACAAAAATATTCTTGTCCTTCGAAAACGAATCTGTACAACTTGGCGGCCAGAGGATCGAAGGGCATTTGTTTAGGAATTGAAATTGGAGTGTTATCAAAAAACAGCGTATCAGAAACAACTGACCCACAACTGATGTATCTTAATTTTGAAGGATAGTTTGAAACAAAAACGCTCTTAAACATGTTCTTTGAGTAATCGCTTTCGTAGTAGCTAAAATTGCCTTCTATCTGTTCGAATTTGATATCGTTTCGAAGGCATGATAACAGTCTTTTCATATCAACCGAATCACACCCAGAAAACATAATTAATAAAATGGTGCTTACTATGATCATTTTGCGGATTTCCTTTTAATCTTAATATCTGGGGGCACCCGTAGCTTTTATAAAGTCATTCGTTTTTCTCATAAAAGTACTCCCTGTTGTATTTCCGTTTACCGTTCCTCCAAATGCAGCTGTTGTTTCCCAAGTATAATTCCAAGTGCCTCTTGTTCCAGTGACCTTTCCACTTGCGTCATACCAGTATCCCGTACCCGATTTTGACGAACTACCGAGTCCAAAAAGATCATGAGCAGCATTAGAAAATAGTAATCCGCCAGTTGCTCTTTTCTCTGCAGATGATCCTATGTCGTCTCCGGCCCAGTGAGTTGCACCATTTGAATAATCGACTCCACCATTTACAGCATTAAGTGCTCCAGCAACCGCTGTCTGCATAAATTTACCATTTCGATTTTCCATGCTTGTGCCATTAAACTCTTGAACTCTTGGATTGCCATCAGATGCAGCAAATGCAAAACCATCAATCGTACTAGTGATCGTTGCGCTTGAACCACGCGCGGACATGTTATTGATAATAGCACTTGCTATACTGTACACTTCTTTGGAAACATTCGCTGTCGATGATTCTCCGTATGAAGTTGCCGCTAGTAGCATCAATTCTGTATGAGATACAGACATTTCTATGGCTTCAGTACCAGCAATCATCCAGACTTTATCATCATCTACGCCATCATTCCCAATGTACGTTCCATCATCAAAGTACATTTCCCCAGCTCCATCAGGATCAAGAAACGCAATTGGATTATTCCCGACGTAGATATACGGCGAATGGAATTCATCAAGCGGATCCACCACGTGCCACCGTCCCACTTGTGGGTCGTAGAATCTTGCGCCGTAGTGATACCAGTTCAATCTATGATCGTCTTCAAGTTCCTTCCCATTGTATGTAAACTTATTATCGATAGATGAACTGCTTAATCCCGTTCCTTCTATTCTCATCCCAAACGCATAGTAAGAATTATATTCAAGCATGTCCGCTACACCATTCGGAGTCGCGCCCGTGTCGGCGAACATCACACGGGTATTCCCAAGATGATCGGTGATGTCGTATTGATACTGCAGACTACCACCGGAGAGTTTTTTGACACGCCCTCGCAAGAAACTCAAAAAAACGATGGTGTAGTGGGGGCTACTGGAGCGACACTAGAACCGAGAAAGCAAGTAGTTATCAAATTAAGACTAAATAATCAAATTTCAGAAAAGCTATTTAAAGAAATCATCTATTCTCTTTCGAATAATTTCACGTGAAAGTGGTTTTCCTTGCAAAACAAAATCACGACAGGCAATGATTTCAATTGGCTTTGTCGTCTTTTCTAAAACTAGTTGATCAATCAACAAAATGAAATATTCTGGCATTTTATGCCACTGCTCGTGATTAGACTCTTGTACGAACCATCTACCGGGAAAATGTTCAATTGCAGATTCGATATCCGAAAATATCATATCGAACACATCTAATCCTTCTAATTCATCCGGCCACTGCTCATAAAAATCTTTCTGTTTTAAATTACCTTCTATTGCTTGCCCTATCATGCGATATACAAGCTTTATACTATATTCGTTTATTATTGGAATCATTTTTTTACACCTCTCATCCATTGATCCATTTGTTTCCAAGGCCAGTGTTTAACACCCAGCTTATCCAAATCAATGTGCGGCAAATTCACTATCTTTCCTGTTACTTTGCCGCCGAGCTTAAATTTGTGCCAGTCCAATCCAAGTAAGCGCTCACCCTTCTTATAAAGATTGATTCCAAAACCAGAGGAGTTAACATAGCGCATTACTTTAACTGAAAAACCAAGCTCCTTGATAAAAACTAATACTTCACCGCCAGCGACAAGTGACAGTAATTCAGCCGCACCGTCTTTAGTTGCTTCATAGTCAAGCGAAGTTGCCCTGTTTCTACCTTCAAACGTGGCTTTTTGCTGTGCTGCATCCAATGAAGAGGCATATGCATAAAATTTGCCAGAAGCCCCCCATGGGTCAGCCCCAACATTTTTTACAATTTCTTTCAGGGGTTCACTGAAGTTTGGAAATTGTAATATGACTTGTTCCTTTACATGATCAACAATAAGGCTGTACCCCTTTAGATCACCATCAATAAAATTAAAATAGTCGACATCAGCACCACCTTTATCACTTATTCTAGTAGCATTACCCTCGGCATCCACATTGTATTCGTATGATGTTCCGTCAGGATCAATGAACATAATCGGATTGTTTCCAACATAACAATAGGGTGAATAAAACTCATCTATGGGATCTACTTCATGCCACCTTCCAAGTTGTGCATCATACATGCGCCAGCCATACTCGTACCAATTGAGTCCAAAATTATCTACCAATTCTTTTCCGTTATACATAAACTTATTATCAGGATTTAAAGTAGATAAGCCTTCAATCTTCATTCCAAAAGCATAGTAATGAAACTCCTCGACAACATCTGCAAATCCATCACTGTTATTGTCAGCAAACAAGACTCGAGTATTGTTCAATTGATCACTGAGATTATATTGATACTGCAGGCTACCACCCGCAAGTTTCTTCACACGTCCGGCTTCCGTAGAGAAGAAGTCCAAGGTTTCGTTTTTGTAAACGAACCCGCTCACGTAATCGATCGTCAGTATCAGCCCATTGTCATAGACTTTCTTCTGCAGCTTCACTCCAGTTGCCGTGTACGTCCAGTCTATACGCTTGGTCGCTCCGAAGTTGACGGTGATCGGTAGATTCAGATAATTATACGTAATGCTCGTGATGCCTTTATTCTTATCGACGGTCATATTCCCGTTCACGTCATACGTGTATTCGATATTGCTTCCGCTGTAAGTACTTCCTCTGTCTTCAAAATCACTTGCCATTGCCGAATTGACCACCGCATCATCGCTCCCGATCAGTTTATTCCCGCTCAGCGTCATCGTCAGATTATCGGTCAGTGAACTTGAATATCGCTGTAAGGTTTTGATATTCCCGTTCAAGTCGTAGGTAATGTTTTTCTCAGAATATTTGTCATAATCGGTATCAAAATTTACTCCCGATTCATAGATCGCGGCCGTCAATTGATTTAATGGATCATACGTGTATCCAAAGCCGCTGGTCGTGGAGCCGGTCTTCCAGATTTGCTGGCTGATGTTGCCGTTATACTGCGCGCTGCCGGTCAGATTGGAATTAATCGTTTCGTATTTGAGTTCCATGCCGAATAGATCCGTGCCGAGATTGGAAGGATCGTTTACTTTCGTCATCCACCCCCGGATATTGTAGGTATAATTCACCGCCTGCAAGAAAGTACTACCGCCATTCGTGGAATGCAAATCTTTTTCAATGAGCGTGCCCAGTTGGTTGTACTGATTCTGGGCTAATAAAATTTCGGAATCGGAATTATTCTGTTGGTACGTTTTGAGAAGCCTGCCGGCATGATCGTAATCAAACCGTTTTTTCACCGTGACGGTTGTAGCCGTGGTTTGATGAATCGTTTTGGTTTTCAGAACTTTGCCTGGAAAGTCGTATTCCGTATACGACTTGTCCGTTCCGCCCATCGAATTATCCGAGATCGTATAAATCACACGCCCGTATTTATCGTAGAAACTCACGGCCGTCAGCCACGTCTGGCTGATCACGGCCGCAGTAAAAGCTTTCTCCTGTTTAGATTGATTGCCTGCTGCATCTTGTTTCGCTTCTAAAACCATCTCGCCGCTTAAGACGACTTCTCCTTCCAGAGCGATTTCTTTGGCTGCGATCGTACCGGAACTCTGCATCTGATCTTTGAGCACGACATTAGCTTCGGAGTGATTGGCTTGATTGTATCCGGCGTAAGGCTGCTGCTGAGTGAGGAGAATCCGGGTTTTCGTTCCGGTGAGTTTGCCTTTGAGGCGATAGAAGGGCGTATTGCCTGAAAAATCGGTATCGCTGGTATACGTGTAGTCGTCCCCCCCGGTATAATCGAAATTATAATCGTCGTAATAATTGGCCGTCCATATTTCGCAATTGGCAATATTCGGATACACATTATTAGTGTAACCGAGCTGGACGGAATAGTTGGTGGACGAGCGGGTCTCATACACGTCGGGATCGGCCAGGACCAGGTCTTGCATAGCCTGGAAACCAACGGCTGAGCCATGAGAATACACTCCCGTCAAGACAGGTCTTCCCATGATATCATACTTGGTAAACATCCATTTATTATCGGTTCTGAGTTTCCCGTCCTGCGTGAGCGCGACTCTTCCGAGTTTATCGTAAACCGTAAAAATCGTATCCGCTTCGGGGATTTTCTTTTTGATCAATCGGTTTTCATTGTCATACCAGAATTCGGTACACCAAAGCGTTTTGATGTTATTGGAATTAATATTCCATGTACCCGATGTTTGCATGGCTGCGTGCGCTTCCGGAGGAATAATAAACTTCAGATTTCCAAAATCATCATATACGTAATGTGTAATGACATCCGTACTGCTTTTGATACTTTTTTTCATTACGGTGCGTTCGGACTTGTCCACATAAGTATAGGCGGACTGCCCGTTTTCATCGACCGTTTGTTGAACGATGATTTCATTAGCGGCATAATAGCCGGTACCGGTACCGTCCGTTTTCCACAGTCTTACTGAATTGGTAGTGTTGCCGCTTGTCCAGTTTTTGATCGTATGGCCATTGTAGTCGCCGACATTCGGCTGCCATGTTTCACCCGGCGCACCTTGTTCGATCACACGATTGAGAGGTGAGTTTTCAAATTTAGTCAATGAATAAGGTTTGGCGCTGACGGGAATACCGTTCAGTCCTTTTTGATAAAAAGCTAAACTACTATCGATACTAAAAGACCGAAACACACCTGCACCATTGATCGATACAAATGGCAGGTAAGATTTGGATTGGCGGCCATACAGATCATACTCCACGGCCGTGACAATATCATTTTTGGAAGGCGACGCGCGTTTAGCAATCGATTGCACCAACCGCCCCATGCCATCGGAGAAAGCAGACGATTGTTGAATAAAAACATCATTCAGCGTATCGACGTGCGTATCGAGCACACCGGGCCTGAGAAAAATTTGTGAAGTAATATAATTCTTTCCTTCCGGCGTGGTATACGGGACATACACTCCGTTGCCGTAGTTGGTCGTGGCGGCTGATCCGTTATATGCAAAAATGTAATAATAATAGGTCGTGCTGGATGCCAGTCCATTATCCGTACATGTCAGTCCATTGCCAACGTAAGCAACGGTGCCACCTGCCGCAGTTCCGGGCGACCCATAAACAATACCGTCAATCGGTTTTGCCGTTGTAACCGACGTTTGACGGATGACAATATAACCTGTCGCACCGGATACAGCCGACCACGAAATACTGACGGATGATTGCGTAAGCGGCGATACCGTAAAATTGCTAACCGCTGCCGGATCGGCTTGCAATGTCGTTGCATTGCCTGTCAATCCGCTGCTGTAGCTGGTGCCCGTACCTGGGCTATTGTATGCATAGATGGCAAAATAATACGCTGTTGAAGGTTGCATGCCGGTGGATGTAACGTATAATTCGACTACGCCGCCACCGCCGCCGCCGCACTCAGTACAAGGTTCAGCGGCACCGGTTCGGACAGCCTCCTGCATATACATCTGAATATTACCTGAAAAATCGACAATAGTTCCATCACTTCCGATGCTCTGTCCTTCCGTGTAAGCCGTTCCCTGCACGGGTTGTCCCGGAGGGCCGCCGGCCCGACGAAGAATCAGGTAACCGGCTGGCGCTGTGGCGCCTTGAGTCCAGCCTACATTCATACGATCCGATCCTATGTAACTAAATTCGATGCCGGTTGGCGCAGGCGGCGGCGCGACCAATGTAAATTGATTGCCCGACAATGGCGAAACGGTATTGTAATTGATGCTCGCGCCCGATCCGTTATACGCCCAGATTTTATAGTGATGATTCGTGTAATCGATCAAACCGGTAAAATTAGTCGATGTTCCGGTAACCATAAAAACCTGACTGGCACCAAATGTCGAACCGTACGTAGTGCCGTCGACTGGAACTTCTGTCGGAACCGTTCCTCCGCGACGAAGAATCAAATACCCGGTAGGAGCGGTTGCCGGAGCCGTCCAGTTGAGCGTCATGGACGACGACGTCACTTGGCTGATGACCAGATTGGTTGGTTGTGCGGACGGTTCATTCGATAAGGTAACTCTATTTCCTGTCGTCGGTGACGCGATGAGATAATTGATCGTCGATCCCGAACCGTTATATGAATAAATTTTATAGGTGTAGGTCGTCCCGGCACTTAAACCACTGGAAGTAAACGAAGTTCCGGAACCGATGTATACGACTGTTCCGTTACCCAGAGTCGAGCTACCGGCCACATATGTTGTCCCATCGGCCGGATCGGCGCTGGTGGACGTCGTACGAACGACGAGATACCCTGATGGTGCAGGCGAAGCCGCCGTCCAGTTGACGATCATCGAATTCGTAGTGATCGACGTAAATGAAATAGTCGGCGCTTGCGCCGTCGGTTCACTCGCCATCGTTGTGTTATTTCCGCTCAAACTGCTTGTCGTAAGATAATTGAAATTCGCAGAAACACCGTTGTATGAAAAAATGGAATAATAATACGTCGTATTCGATGCAAGTCCCGATTCGGCAAATGACGTCCCGCTTCCCACATAAGCGACCGTACCATCGCCGATAACCGAACCGGCCGTATACGTAGCCCCATCGGCGGGAACTCCCGTTGGAGCAGCACCCGCCCTTCTTAGAACAATATATCCATTGGGAGAACCTGATGCCGCGGTCCATCCAAGTGTCATGCCGACCGGCGTGATGGAACTAAAATTCAATCCCGTAGGTTGAGCGCCCGGTTGGGATGCAATCGTATATTGTGAGCCCGAAAGCGGATTAGTTGTAAGATAATTTGAACTCCCCGTATACAACCCGCCATTAAACGAAAATATTTTAAAAAAATAATTTACATTAGAAGATAGCGATAAGGCAACCATGGCATACGTTGGATTGCCGCCTCCCGGTTCCACTGATTTCGTTTGGCTATCGCCTTCGTATGCAAGCCCCGTATTGCCTACAACAATGGCGTCGCCAATGGTTTCACCTGTATTATATTCGGTTCCGTCGGACGGTAATGCCGTCGGTGCACTGCCTGCTTTCATGACCACCAGGAAACCGTCTGCAGTGCCGCTAAATTCCCATTGAACTTTGATAGACGTTTCAGTTACGATAGGAAAAGTCATATACGTCGGTTGCGCAACCGGCTCGGTCGCCAATGTACTCCCAAGTCCCGTCAGTGGCGTGGCCGTTTTGTAATTAGTGCCGGCTCCTGAACCGTTGTATGCAAATACGGCATATCCGTACCTCGTATTGGCAGTCAGGCCTGTTTGTCCTACAGAAGTTCCCGAGCCGACATAGACAACCGTACCATCGCCGATGGTATTGCCGACAACGTAAGTCGTAAAGTCCGTCGGAGCGCCTGTAGGAACTCCGTTGGTTTTTCGTATGACAAGATAGCCATTAACAGCCGGTGATGCGGCAGTCCAATTGACGGTTAATCCTGTTAAACTGACACTGGAAAATGTTATATTTGTAGGTTGATTCGTCGGCTCAGCCGCAGGCGTGGCTTGACTGCCGGTCAGCGGAGAGGTTGTGCGATAATTCGTAATCGTTCCCGACCCATTGTAAGCATAGATCGCATAGTAATAGGTTGTATTAGAACTAAGACTTGTGGAAGAAAAAGACGTTCCTGAACCGACATACACCACTGTAGAATTTCCTAAAGCATTACCAATACTGTATACCGTGCCATCGGATGGAGCAGTGTTAGGAGATGCCGTCGAGCGTAACACAATATAACCTGCTGGCGGCCCTGACGCCGCCGTCCACGTAACATTCATCGAAGACGTGGTAATGGTGTTAAATCCAATGTTGGTTGCCTGTGCAGAAGGTTCAGGAGCAGCAAACTGAAAATTTCGCAATATATCGTCTGTACCTGAAGTCGTCGACCCGTATTTAATTGTAACTTCAGTCATGTAATTGTTAAACGGAACTAAGCTGGCTGATGTAATAGTATAATTGACTCCTGAGGAAAGCTGAGCATTGGTTGCCGTTGTCGTCAGGGTGACATTATTCACTTTCAGGCTACACGTAAAAACTGTAGAGGCGCCATAGCTTGTCAAGATTGTCGCAATAAGGCGAATGGTTGAAGCATCAACTACCTGAATAGTATAACTTTCAAGAGAAATATTATCACCACCACCTCCACCGCCGCCACATTCTTCACATGGCAGTGCATTTAAAGCGTTTTGAGAATCGGCCTTTTGTACGTTTTCTTCCTGTGCGAAAAGCAAAGAAAACGGCATGCAAAAAATCAGAGCGAACAATAATTTTTTCATAAAATCTGTAATTTTTTAAAATTCCAAATTCAGAATTTTTTAGTTGACGTTTCTCTTGTATTGGTATGTGTGTTTCTTGATCATATTTTTGTCCTGATCAAAAACTTTGATCAATCTCCCAACATCATCGTATTCGTAATACGTTATGATGCTATTGGCATCCGATATGGCTGTGACTTTCCATGTCAAAATGTCGTACGTAAATGTCGACATGGTTGCTTCCACAGGATGAATTCGGACGTCGTCGATATTACCGGCGCCGGCTGTGATCGATAAGGTCGTATTCTGAGCAAGGTTTTTGACTTCGAAAAATTGCCATTGGCCGTTCGCCGGATATGAAACGCCATTGATCGTTGTCGACGAAGTCGGCTTCACCCAACCGGAAATCACGTACGTTCCGGTAACGGAAGGCGTCGACAATTCGGCAACAGTTCCCGAATAACTCTTAGAATAAGCGCCGGTTTTTCCACCCGATGCATTGGCCGGGTCTTCGAAATTGAAAAATTTGATCTGAGTATTCAGAGCGTTTTGCGCAATGGCTACCGGAAGCGCATCGCCATAACCGTATATGGACGACGTGTAAGTGCCGTCGAGGCCACGTTCTTCCGTCGGATGCCCGAAACGGTCGTACGCCGTAATGTTGGAAGTTCGTTTCCAGCCGTTTGGCAAATCATAATTACCCGGATTGGATGTTTCGTTGTCAGCCACTGTCCAGTTGGAGAAATAAACAAAACTTGAACCTATTTTATTAGAAGTATATGTATCATTTTGACGCCATATTTGATCAAGATAATCGATACTACCATCATTATTCCAATCTGTTCCTGCAGTCAACCAATTCTTCCAAGTAGTGATGCTAGCCGATTTCAAATGAGGTAGAATCCAACTTTCAATAGTTCCATCACACTGGTGAGACGGATCATAAACTAAGACTTCTCCTGCTGCTGCTGAAATATCGTATAATCTTTGTTCAGCCATTTGCGTCAACATGTTTTTATTTTTCATCGAAGAATAAAACCAATATGCCGGTCTGTTTTCGTTGACAATACGATCGCCTTTAGAATCTTTAAACTCAGTAGTTAATACCAATCCGGCATTCGCATCGAATGCGATGTTATAATTGGTTATACTGCTGCTGCCATTTGAATTGTTATTAGGATCGTAAAAATATTCTACTGACTGGGTACCAACTAAGTAAACGCCTTGTTTAATGTGATTGATATAAGTAACAGGATCGTCTTCATTTTTTGTCCAATATTTTTGCTGAATAAGCCCGATGGGCGTATTAGTATAAGACACGCAATCGTTGGCTGATTTAAATAACCAACGAGACTTTTGATCGGCTGCAACTCCATTAACAGGTGTAACGTTCGTCGTAAGGAGGTCTTTACTAAATTGATACATTCTTTTATCTTCTTTAAGAATTTTAAGAACGCCCTGATCCAATTTATATGTTCTAATGTTCTTAATCTGTCCATAAATACCTGTTTTGT
>JAIBAF010000033.1 GCA_019695335.1 bacterium | reverse complement strand
ATCAGGAATAATGAAATTTCTTTCGTTGTACGTCCGATTGTTACGAACAAGTTTTCGTTCACACCAAAAGCTGGTGTGCAAACAATTACGATAAAATCAGGTTTTATATATAGTGAAATGCAAATTGTGATACGGCATGCAATTTGTCTTTCCTTTGATTGATTACCATCAATCATACATTAGGAGAAGATCATGCATGACATCGATCGCACTTTAGCTGAATTAGAACAAGGTCCTGAAGGATCGGAATTCGATGTAGAATCTGATTTCGAACAGGATACGTTTGAAACAGGCGAGGCCGACAACCCCTTGTCTGAAGTTGAAGAAATGGAAATGGCCGCGGAATTACTTGAAATAACCGACGAAGCGGAGTTGGATCAATTTTTCGGAAAGCTATTCAAGAAAGTAGGAAAATTCATGAAAAGCCCAACCGGAAAAATGTTAGCCGGAGTTTTGAAACAAGTTGCAAAAAAGGCGCTGCCTATTGCCGGTACTGCATTGGGAGGTTTTGTCGGCGGTCCGGTTGGAGCGTCTCTCGGTGCAAAACTTGCTCCGATGGCAGGCAAGATGTTCGGTCTTGAATTGGAGGGCATGACCGCTGAAGATCAGGAATTTGAAACTGCACGCCGGTTTGTACGTTTCGCAAGCGCTGCCACTAAAAAAGCCGACGACCTTTCACAAAAATTGCCCTCAAAATCTGCAGCGATTTCGGCCATTAAGGCCGCCGCACGCCACCACGCGCCAGGGTTGATGGGAATCGCTGCCGGTTCTGCAGGAAATCGAACCGGCCGATGGATTCGCCGCGGCCGTAAGATCATCATTTTGGGAGTCTGAGCATGTCCCGAAACCCACATTGGCTGTTGCTCCAGGAAACTCAGTCTATGTTGTCGCGTCTCGAACAGGTTCAACCGTTTTCGGTTCACGAAGTAATGGTTCCAGCCGCCTTGCCAACTCAAGAGGCTTTTAAGGCTATCGAAAGCCATGTAGAAGGAACCAAACGTACTTTGAGGGCTTCAGTTAATTCTTTCTTAAGATTTTTACGAAGCTCGGCAGGACTCGCCATGAGTCATGCTATGATCCAAAAAAAATACGTATGGCTGAGACTGCAATTTAACAATATGCTTTCGACGTATGATATCTTTTCTGATGTTTTGACTCAACGCAGCGAAGCCTCGACAGGGGTTTGGTTAGCCGGGCTTGACCGTCTTGCCGCAAGCGCTTTGGATCTCGACGGACAATATTTCAAACCTCCGCCGGTCGTTTGTTACCTCGATCGTGGAATAGGAGCTGCCATCAGAAGGGCTCGTACCCGGCTTCCGGGCGGAAAACAAAATCCCGTAGCGATTATTCGCGTACCGCGTGAAAGAATGATTGGCAGCGGTATCATCTCATCGCTGTTTCATGAAGTGGGGCATCAGGCGTCAGCATTGCTGAATCTGGTTCCATCCATCAGCCCTGTTCTAAAGGCCATGCAATCCAAAGGAGGCCCCGAATCCCCGGCATGGCAATTGTGGGACCGGTGGTTGTCGGAGATCATTTCAGATCTGTGGTCAGTGGCCAAAGGAGGTCTCGTCTCTACGGCAGGACTTATGAATGTCGTGAGTCTGCCGCGTGTTTTTGTGTTCCGAATAACTCCGGATGATCCGCATCCCATGCCCTGGCTGAGAGTCATTCTAAGCGCGCATATAGGAAACTCCTTGTATCCGCATCACGGTTGGCGTCAATTGGAACAACTATGGATGAAGTCTTATCCGCCCGACGGATTTGCATCGCCTTTATTAAGCCGATTACTGCAAACAATGCCGGCTTTTGTTTCCATAGTACTTCATCACCGGCCGTATTCATTGCGCGGTAACTCTCTGGGAAATGTGCTTTCTGCAACCGGGCATGACCCCGGAAGGCTCACAGAAATTTTTCACAGATGCATGGGGCATTTCGCAACATGCAATATGAAGCCGGCTACCGCCTTTGCGGCGATCGGGCAGGCAAGGCTTTACAATCAAATAATGGCCTCCCATGAAAGCGCGGTCTTGGCGCTTATGTTGAGAAAATGGGCCATAGGATAAAATTTAAAAGAGGAGATACTATTTATGAGAAAAATAAAACTTAAGGTTCCGGAACAGATCATAAAAAATATAACACTTAATGTTCCGAAACAGATCATAAAAGGAACAACAGTAAAATTTCTGGCTGATGGCGTTACTCATGGTCAGAAGGGAGAATGGAAAATTGGCCGTAATAGACTTGCAACACAAGACGGGGAATGTGACTATGATTCTTCCACCACTACGCTTGGCGAACATACGGCCTTCTTTTTTGTGAAAAACAAAGTTGTCGGGTCGGCTACCTTTGAAGTAATTGAACGGCCGAAGGTTGTTTCGATTACAAAACCACTTCCGCAATCTGAAAATTCTGCTGAAGCATTTTGGAATCGACTCAGAACTAATTCGAAAAAAATTTCCATTATGAATCTCATATCAGATGTGGCAGGAAAAGTAAAGATTACTTGCGGTAAGAATGAATACAAGGAACTTTATTGTATCTTTAATGAACAGCTTGATAGAAAAGTCCCGTGCATCGGTAAAACAAAGTTCGCTTATTTCAATAACAAAACCACAACGCCTTATTTGCACCAGGTTACGGAAAATGCAAATCTCTTGACTGATCAATCGGTGATGGATAAGTTAACATGTCCGAGAATGATCGAACTGATATGGTCTTACTGGATGGAAGAAGGAATGTTGGTACAGGCGCTCAATGCCATCAGTCTTCGCTTTCAAAATCGCCGGATTTCACCTTCGCACGACGGACTTCGGCATCTTAATATCGATCCCCTTCGCCCTTTGGCCGGGCTTTTGTGGGGATATATCGAAGGCGAGAAGGATCGGCTGAGCGTGGCCCGCCGAACGTATGAATACGATCATCACTACGGTTTAAGATTGATCGGCAGGGCTGCGCCATCCGAAGCTTCTGCAGACAGCCGGTCCAAATTTCTCGGCGCCTTTCATGGCCTTCTGAATGCGTGCGCGCATATTTTCAAGGAAATTGACGACAATACGATCCAGCCCGATGCCTTTCCTTTATTGAGCCATTTACGGGAAGTGCAGATCATCCTGGCCGAGGGAGCTCACAATCAATATGGAGACCTGCCCTGGCAGGCCAGAATCGAAATGCTCACTCAGCAATATTTGCTTTCTCAAAAAGAAATGAGAGAATTTTTGGGCGGGCGTATCATGGTTCCCTACCCCGAAAAATGGATGGACAACATGGATACTATGAAGAAGATCATGGGATGGACCGACACCAGCATCACGCATTTTCACACGCTGGCAACCTTTGGAGAAATTTTATTACTTTCAATCCGCCACGGCGCGTGGTTCGACCCGGCTACTGACAGGACGGATGCTTTGGCATGGGTTACTTTTTTCAGAAAAGAAATCCAGGGATATATTCATGCTTATGCGTCCGTGACAGGCGTCAACCTGGCTTCAGAACTGATGTCCGAAAGGATCGATTCAACGGTGCCTGGAATTTTGATCAAAAGACGGCTCAGATCGGCATCGTAACTTATTCGGCTTTCAGACGACCTCCGCGGGTCCGGCGCCCTTGCGCACGACGCATTTGCAGCGCTCGCGGAGTCACGCCCAGCATGTCGGCTGCGCGATTCGTTTGGCCATTTTCCATGGCAATCTGGATCGCAATATTTTCGGCTGTGCGCCCAATTTCTTTTAGTTGAACGCCGCTGCGGATCGCATGGCGGATCGATTCAACGAAGTCATTTCCACACCAGGGCGATGACGCCGCGCTACGAACCGATGCACGAATGTCGTCCGGAAGATCGCCGAGAGTCAGCGGTCCAGGCCCGACATAATTGTCGATCATTCTTTGCGTCAGATGTTTTAACTGGCGAATATTGCCGGGAAATTCCAAACCACCAATCATTTGAACGACTAAATCTTCAATTCCGGAAGGAAGCGCTGAGGCATTACTTTCGTTGATAAAATGTTCCATAAGGAATGGAATATCCTCGCGGCGTTCATGCAATGAAGGCATTCGCAATGTCCACTGCCCAATCCGATGATACAAATCTTGTCTGAATCGTCCGGCGCGAACTTCGGCTTCCAGATCACGGTGCGTGGCACAAATTAATCTGAACTCCGTCTTCAGCCATGTATTACTTCCCACACGCTTGTATACGCGTTCTTGAATAACCCTGAGAAGCTGCGCTTGCAGATGCAACGGCAGATCGCCAATCTCGTCGAGAAACAGCGTTCCTTGATCAGCCAGCGAAAAAGCGCCGTCCCGGCTCGTGATCGCTCCTGTAAATGCCCCTTTCTCATGACCAAAAAATTCACTGCCGGACAATTCCGGTACAATGGTGGTACAATCGACTACCCGAAAGTCTTGTTTGTCGGGCCGTTGATCCAGCAAATGAATGAGCCGTGCCGCAGCTTCCTTTCCTGTTCCGCTTTCACCGACCAAGAGCACGGAGGAATTTGTAAAATAAGCAATCCTGACTATCTCTCTGAAAACGATGAACGATTGTACGGCGCGGCAAACACAAGTTTTCTGTACTGAATCGGATTTCATTATTTTGTCAACCTGAAGCCACCGATTCAGGCGGTTTTCTATTCTCTTGAATTCTTTCTCTTCACCGTTCCAAAAAACCACGTCCGACGCGCCTGCACCATACAATTTGAATATTTCGTTATCGGTAGGACTCTTCGGTAGTACGACCAGAATTTGATGGAGGAGGTTGTAACTTAAATTAATGAGCGATCCTATATGAGCATCGGTAACGGATTCTATGAAATAGACACCGACAGTAGTGGCGCCAGGGTCACTTGTTAATTTGAATTTTTTATCAAGATTTGATTGTAACTGTCTCGAAATCGTAATTGATGAAGTTGTTCTGAACCAAATATTCACCGTAAAATAAAACCTCCACAAGATTATGAGGCAATTTACGATACTTTGATTAGTCTTAACGTATTGTAATAACTTTTCTACGGTCTTGAATTTTGATGTGAGCAGGACTTGTAAGGGGACAGAAACTCAACTATATTGAAATTTAACCTCTGCCCTTCTTCAATTCTGAATGATCCGATCAAAACTGCTCGCTATCGATGCCTGTTTTGATCTGCGCCCTCACGCTTTTTGGCATCAATATGTGGAAGAAATCAGATTGGACTCGATAAGACATTTCAATCTACTACTTTCCCCCACCCCTCGTCAAGGGACAAAATCGCCGGTCAATTTCGCCGGTCAAATCGCGGCGCTCAAGAACTGCATCCGGTTGCTTCGAAACCATGCTTTGTTACTTCACAACACACCCTCGTTCTTGAGTAACCGAACCTCGTTCTTGAGTACCGAGCTTCGTTCTCAAGCAACCGCACCCTGCTTGCTTCCAACCGTGCCGTGTTGCTTTATGCGTACATCGTGTTTTTTTATAACCACGACATGTTTACGAGTAATAGCGGCGTGTTGCAAAGAAACTGGTCTATGTTCGGTCGTACGCGCTAAGAATGTGACAGAACGCTCAATTGACCCGAAAGGATAGTGAGAGCATTGCGACAGTGTGAAATTTCGTAATGACGCACAGCGATTGTTTTTTGGCAAAATTCAATAAAATATAATATCTAGATTTTTCGGTACGGAATTAGCCAAAGTAATTCACGTGCGTCGTTGACGTATGAAGTAAATCAAACAAAGGAGTCTCTATATGGTCACCCCCAAAGCGCGCCGCTTGCGCGTCATCCTCATCCAATCGGATAAAAATGTCGTAGCCGCATTGGAAAAAATTCTAACGTACAATCCAAACGTGCCGGAACTGGCTTTGCTGAAATTGCAGGAAGCGCAGAAAGCGATGGCCGATGCACAGACCGCTTGCGTGCAGGCCGAAGCCGCTTATAAAACCGCTTACGACAATGCCGCGTTGAAAGAAATGCAATTCCACAATCTTGTGCTGCGCGTGAAGAAAAACATCCTCGCTCAGTTCGGCGAAGATTCGAATGAGGCGCAGGCGATCGGGCTCAAGAAAAAATCGGATTACCGCCCGCCCAAACGCATCAAAGAGGCGGCATAATATAATACCGGTCGTTTAATGAAAAACCCGCAGGCTAATAACCTGCGGGTTTTCGTTTTCAAGATACAATCATCTTACACATTATTAGTGTAATAATAATACATGTTTTTTGTGTTTTTCCTGTGCCGGCCAAGTCGAAAATAATTTGCTTTGTTTTTGAAAAAATATTATGTAGAATTGGCGCGTCTATCGGACAGAATTCTCGTTCTGTCACACACAGATCACACGAAAAAATCATATTCTATTTAACCCTTGGAGGACGTATGTCGTCACCTGCATTCACCAAAAGCATAACGCTCGGCTTTTGTTTGCTTGTTTTTCCTTTGATCGCCCTAGCGAGAGTAACCGGGAGCATTCACGGCATTGTGACCGATAAAAATTCCGGCGAGCCGCTTTTCGGCGTTGTCATTTCTGCAGGCCATCAACGCGCTTCGACCGGCACAGACGGAAGTTATCGACTGATCGGATTGGAACCCGGAACCGTTCAACTCAAAGCGGAGTCTGATCAGTACCCTGCCCAATTTTTTTCAGTTAGCATCATTCCTGAACAAATAGTCGAATTTAATATCGAATTATCCACCGAGCCATTGGAAAATCCGCTTCAAGCCGGAAAAACCAAGCACATCGCAACGTCGAATGTGTCGACACTTACATCGGAACAAATCAAATTTTTGCCCCGACGGTCGAACCAGGAAATTATTTTGTCGTCATCTGCGTCGGTGTATGAACAATTCGGAAATCTGCATGTGCGTGGCGGCACGGCCAATGAATTGGGCTACTATGCGAACGGACTTCGCCTGAATGACGCATTTACAGGGCAGGTTTTTCAAAAAATCCCAACCATCGCTCTCGATCAGGTAACATTACTTTCCGGCGGAATGCAGGCGGCGTACGGCGATTACAGTTCAGGAATCGTTCACCTGATTCCCAAACGCGGCACGGACAAACTGACATTTTTTGCCGAAGCCAATACCGACGCGGCGGCCCCGATCATGGGAAGCGAAAGTTATAAACGAAACAGTTTCAGCCTTGCCGCCGGCGGGCCCCTCGGATCGGATCAATTAAGATTCTTTGTTGCAGGCGAATTTTCATCTTCCGGTGACGCCGAGCCGGGTTATCATGGTTATCCGAAATTTAATTTGTCTGAATCCGGCAATCGCAACGCCGATCCGACCGTTCCCGATACAGCCATTTTTCAAAATGATGGAAATGGAAACGTCTTGTTCAAGCATGGCCCACGACCCGGAAAAAGTAATTCCGAAAACGAACATACTATTTACGGTAATCTTTCTTATGATTGGAATCGTTGGCAAGTCGACATGACAGGATTGTATTCGTTCAACGAAAGAAATTGGTTCAGTACCGAATATCTTTTCAATCCCGGACAAGTGCCCCATTCTGAGCGTACGACGCTGCAATCAGGACTTTCATTCAAATGGTTTATCCAACCGCAAATGATTGTACAATTCGGTGGCAATTATTACCAAACTCATCACACGACGACGAATCGCCGATATTTTGGTACGGCACAAAAAGATTTATCGGTGCTCAGCGGTCTCAATACCGGAACGACCGGATTCACTACTTTTTATAATGATAATTTATTTTTAGATATCAATCGGGGCTACAATTACTACACAGAAGGAGAATCTCAATCCATTTCGGGATTCTCAGACTTTCAGTGGCAAGTCGATCCATACAATTTGATCAAAACTGGAATTGAATGGAGGAATTATACAATCCGCCAGTTTAATCTCTACGATCCGGACAATCCCCTGACAGGATCGAATGATTATTATGGTTATGACGTTGTCTCATCAGGCGGTAAAATCCAATTAAAAACTACAGGGCAATCAGGACTCGACGGCGCCAAAAATCCAAACACGAAATCTTTGTACATTCAAGATGTGTTTAATTACAGGTCCTTTCAGATCGAAGCCGGTTTACGCTGGGAATCATTTAATTCCGGAACTCGCCAATTGAAAAACCTCGCTGACCCCACCGGGCAAAACGATCCCGATCAATTCGGCCATATTAATCCCAAAACCGGATATCCTCAGGCGGGCACTCTTGGCGAAGAAGATTTTAAAGCAGGTTCATCCATAACCAACATCAGTCCCCGTATTGCGGCAGGATATCAACTGAATGACGAGTGGTCATTCAGAGCACATTGGGGACGTTTTTATCAGAATCCGAATTTACAAGATATGTATGTCGGCACCGGATTTCTGGAAAGACAAACATTAGCTCCATATATCTCAGCTCCTGTCGGGAATTCCGGATTGAAGCCGCAACGAACGGATGAATTGGAACTGGGATTTGATCTCCAATTGGATCCTCGTTTTGAGCTTCACGTATCGCGTTACTACAAATTCCAAAAAGACATGATCGTTGCAGGACGTATCTTATCCATTCCGAATTCGCTTTTGAGCGTGGGTAATTTTCCAGCATCGGTTCATGTTTTTGGATGGGACATTGGAATGAAGGCTCAACCGACGGAACATTTACTAACCGACTTCAATATAGGTATTGTCAGTATTCGGGCCAAAGCATCCACCGCCCAACCCGGTTTCAATTCAGCATGGTTAGGAATTGCTGAGACAACGTACTCGTTTCACTTCCCGCATGAGCGTCCTGTAAATATAATAGCCGCATTGAATTATAAATTAGGCAATGGTGAAGGTTTCGGTCTAGGAAAATTTAAACCGATTTCCAATTCATCATTTACAATCAGGTTCCGTGAATTGAGCGGTACACCCTATACGACAACGACCATTGTTCCTATTCAGGTGGTGGTTGTACCGCAGGGTCGTGTCATAGAGCGAACGAACTCGTCACGCACACCTACGGAAAGCAGCTTTGATTTCAAATATACGAAATCATTCAACATTGACCGCTGTCATCTCATGATTTATTTCGAAATCACCAATTTGTTGAATCAAAAAGATGTCGTGTATGTTTTTCCAGCCACCGGTTCACCAACGGATAATGGATTTCTGTCGACAAATGCCGGACAGAGCCTCAACGAACGTCAGCTTCAACAATATCAGGCTCGTTTCAAAGAAAATGCATTTTTAAGACCTCCAAGACAAGTCAACATAGGAATCAATTTTGAATTTTAATGATCCATTAAAGGAAAAGATATATGAAAAACATTTATGTTTCTCTACTCATTCTATGGGCGATAAACTCTGCCTTTACTCAGGAGAATTCAACCTATCGTTTTCATATTAACAGTGGCATTGTGATGCCTTACCAGCCTAAAGAATTCGATAAACACTGGACCATCGGATACAATCTTGGAAGCGGCTTAGACCTGATTCTGTCACCAGGCAAAGCAATACAACTCTACGCCGACTATCAGCACTTCCCATTCGATAAAAAATCGATCAGTCATTCAGGAACCCTGTACGGCGGCACGATTACCATCGCAACATTGGCCATGAATTTTAAATTATCGCACGCAGATAATTATGCGCCTTATCTTTTAATCGGACCGAATTATTTTCATATCGAACAAGCCTCCAGTTCCGGAATTGAAAGAGTTACGGCCGCTTCAGACAATGCTTTTGGGATCAATGGCGGAATAGGATTTGAATTTCAAGTCAATTCAATAAGCCTGTTTATCGAGGGACAATATCGCCTTGGATTTAACAAAGGTAGAAATATTCAATACTTGCCGATAAAAATCGGAATGAGTTTTTAAAATTTGACTCTTGCAATGGGCTTCGTTTTAGCCCTTCGAAAACAAATCAACTACCAACGCTCAGGGAGTCTCCTATGGAACTCAGTATTTCAAAAAAACTTCACTCTATCATTTTCACACTGATGATAGTGCTGATCAATTCATGCGCCACTGTATATCTTAATGCAGACGGAGTCGAGAAGAACGTAAGTATGACGAACACCGACCGGAAATTTACGATCGTACGGCACTTTAATAAATCTATTAAAGCCACCTTTATGATCTTTGACCTGGCTACGGTTAATAACCCGGATGTAGCCAAAGCTATCAATGATGAATTAATTTCGGCTAAAGGTGATGCTGTTACCAATCTGAAAATCAAAGGACAGATGACCTTTGTAGACGGGCTTGTCCCGTTTAGTCTTGGTTTTATCGGTGCTGTTGTAGCGCCCCCCTATGGCGGGTATATTTCGGTGCTTATTGGACTAAGAACTTATACGATTGAAGGCGATGTGATTCAATACACCGAATAGATCAGGGTTTCCTTTCGGTTGGGTGTATTATTATAAACGCCCAATTAATCGAAAGGAATCCCAATGCAAGGAATACCAATTTTGCTGATCTCTTTTTTAACAGGAATTTTATCCTGCGGCGAGAACGATTCGCCCAAATACACATTGGACGGCACCCAATGGAAAGTTACTCAGTATAATGATCAAGCCGTGTTATCGGATGAATATATTCGATTCAACGGGGACCGTATGCAGATCTGGTATAAAGAAACTGATTGCTACGAAAAAGATTATCTGAATCTGACTATTGAGAACGGTGAATTATTGGCCGATATCGACGATCTGGATAGTGCCGTTCAGCTTCACTATTCGATTCAAGGAAACACGTTAACGATCGATTTCACTGCTTACGAAGTTCAATACGTTTCGAGTGACTTCGATCCTTCATCGTTTAAAAGATGCCAATAATAAAAAAGCCTGTCGGAAATTATTCTGACAGGCTTTTTTTTAGGAAATAATTTTTTATTTTACATCGGCCATCGCTTTCGCCTGATTCAATCCGTCGCGTAAAAACGCTTTGAAGATTTCCGGGTCGCGCTCGAGGCCTCCGAATTTAGCCAACACATTACCGTGTCTGTCGACGACAGCATAAAACGGCAGAGCAACGCTGCCGACCAATTTCTGCTGGAGTTCCTGGTAACGTTCCTGATCTGCTCCAAAATCCGTCCACAGCCGAACTAATACCATCTGATCAAACAGTTCACGCACATCCTCACGTACGAACATTGTTTTTTCCATGAGGCGGCAATTCGTGCACGTTTTGCCGGTGAAATCGATGAACATCGGTTTGTCCGAAGTACTGGCACGTTCCAGCGCAGTTTCGTAATGTTCGATCCAATTTTCTTCCTTCGCAGTCCTGCTTTGCGAATGAACCACGGCGACAACGCCATAATCGGCGGGTGGCAGATAAGCGTCGATATCCGATTGCAATGAATTACCAAAAAGTCCGTAAACAAAATACACCGTCGCCGTCAGAAATATCATCGCAAGGCTTGTGCGCCCAAAACCGATTTTCTCGACGCGGTCGTCTTCTGAAAACTGAAGTTTACCCAGCAGATAAAATCCCGCCACACCAAAAATCACGATCCAGATGGACAACAGCACCGGTCGCGTAAGTAAGGTCAAATCCCACACCAAATCGACGTTGCTGAAAAATTTAAACGCGGCAGCGATTTCCACAAACGCCATAACGATCTTTGTCGCATGAAGCCAGCTTCCGCTTTTCGGTAAATTGGCCAAATATTGCGGAAATAACGAGAGCACAAAAAACGGCGCCGAAAAAGCCGTTGCAAAAGCCAGCATGCCGATAATCGGTAAAAACCATTCTCCGTTCGCCGAAGCCACCATCAACAAACCAAGAAACTGTACTGTACATGTAAACGAAACCAATGTAAACGTCACACCGGCGAAAAGCGTTCCGGCGTAACCTTGTGAATCACTTTTACTTTGCGTCCAGTTGACCAGAAATGACGGCAGGCGGATTTCAAATACGCCAAACAAACTCGTTGCAAAGACAACAAACAAAATACCGATGATCATATTGATCCACACATTCGCGGCAAAATTCTGCGCACCGGCAGCCCCGACGACAATGGACATGAACCAACCAAACAGCGTAAACGAAAAAATAATTCCAGCAACATAGACTAACGATTTCTTCAACGATTGAATTCTTGTCGTCGCCGAATGTTTGGTAAAGAATGAAACCGTGATCGGGATCATCGGAAATACACACGGCGTGAGCAACGCCAGGAATCCCGTCAGAAACGCCAGCCCGATGAATGACGCCAACGATTCTTTGCGGAGCGATTCATAGGAATCCGTTCGTTGATTGATCGTCTTTTCTTTTAATACGCCAGCCGTGTCGGCGTTCTGTTTCGCAGTGTCTTTCTTGGCAACTTCTACCGACGCACTTTTTTCATTGGTTTTCGCCTGTACGCCTGCAGCCTTGAATGAAAGAATCTGGTCGGATAATGTATGAACGTAACTCAGGGTTTTGGGCGGCAGACAATACGATTCCGTACATGCCTGATAACGGAATGAAATTTTAATCATGTTGGCCGACGGCGCCGAAACAACTTTAACCGGTTGTTGAAAAATCACCGAGCCGGAATGCCAAGTGACGTCGATGCCGAAACCTTGGTCGAAATGTTTCTTACCTTGCGGTACGACCAATGCGCCGTCCAACACCAGGCCGGCCGGCAATTCAAATGTCAGTGCCGTTGCAATCGGTCCGTCCAATTCCTCCACGCCATAAATATGATATTGCGGATCGATTTGCGCCGTCACGGAAAGTATGAAACGTCCGTTTTGCAACGACGATTCACCCGACGAAAGTTGAACCACCGGAGTTTGTTGAGCAATAGAGAGTGAAGCAGAGATCAGATAAACCAAAAGCTGTAGTAATTTCACGGCCGTTACCTTCAGAAGTTAATATTTAAACTGGCTAAAAATATGAAATCGGATCTTTATTTCCAACAGTATCGTAACGGTCAATGCGATTAAAAAATTCCTACAAAATAACGATCCCTTTTTCGATATGTTTCAGCGCAAAGCTGTCGTGGCCTGCAATAAGCTGCGCATTTTGCCGCACCATTTCGGGATTATCGCCATGCGCAATGATCGATTGCTTGTATACAGCAATCCATTGGTTGGCATACCGCTTTGTAATCATCTCCGAATTCATCCGGAGCCATTCATGGTCTGAACGGTGAGAACCGGGTTTAGAAGGGTAGGATCGGGTTTGATACGAACGTGATCGCATAATGCCTCCTTGTGTGATATGAAAACACGATTCGAAAACGAACTTTGTTACGTCAATCAATTCAACAAAGAAAGAGACTTCTCTACACTCCGAAGTCTCCGGAGCATAAAAAAACGTCCTTGGCTCCGTATTCATTTCGGAGCCGTGCAATTGGCAATAAACCGTTTTAACCCGAGGAAGAAGAATCGACGGCCAGTTGGCCGCAGGCGGCGGAAATATCGCGTCCGCGTGATCGCCGCAACGTCAACGGACTTTGAATGGAAGAAACCAATTTCATAAAATAATCGATGCGTTCCTGTGACGGTCGCTGCAGATTCGGGCCTTCGATCGGATTGTATGGAATAACATTCACTTTGCAGCGCCCGAGTTCCGCCGCCATTTTTTTCAAACGTTCGGCGTCTTCATTTGAATCGTTGACGCCGGCCAGCAGCACATATTCCAGCGTAACGGGCGAACGGCGAGTTGCATTAAAATATTTCGCCGCTTCAAGCAATTCATGCAACGGATATTTTTTCGTAATCGGCATCACTTCTTCCCGCACGTGATCGATCGTCGCATTCAGGCTGATGGCCAAATTGTACGGATGACCTTCCCGGGCATAATCATATACACGCGGAACAATACCGGAAGTGGAAATCGTAATATGCCGCGCGGCCAATCCGATTCCGCGCTCGCTCGCTAAAATCTCTGCAGCCTTGATAACATTGTCATAATTAAGAAACGGCTCGCCCATTCCCATAAACACGATATTGGTAATATCGTTATCCAGATATTGGCGAATGTAAACAATCTGTCCTACAATCTCGCCGACGGTCAGATTTCGACGAAATCCCATCCAGCCCGTCGCACAAAACTGACAACCGACGGCACATCCGACTTGGGTTGATAAACACACCGTCCGGCGTTCATCGTCGGGAATATACACTGTTTCAATTTTCTGCCCGTCAGCCAGTTCAAATAAAATTTTGCGCGTAGCAATGGATTCATCCTCGTCCGACACTTGAGTTTTGAGCGCCCGCAGATGATTGATTGCCGCTATTTGATGCAGAGTATCTCTGAGATTTTTTGAAATATCAGTCATGTCGTCGAAAGACGAAACGCCCCGCTGATAAAGCCATTGAAATATCTGGCCGCCTCGAAATTTCTTTTCGCCCAAATCGATGAAAAACGATTCCAGATCTTTCAGGCTCAAACCAAAAAGATTGGTCTTTTCAGTGGTGGTCGTATGGAAAACGGATTCAACAGTGTGTGTGTCCATATACGCGCGTAACATAACACATCATTCTATCCCATGCAATAAATTATTACGTAAATCTTTTCACATACTAAACCTTGCAATTGCGTCCTGCGATTTTTATTTTCGTTCCGCTTCAATTTTAAATCAACCGGATTATTCATGAAAAAATTCTTGTTCGTCTTTATGACGCTCGCTTCCTGTTCAACCAATTATGACAGCCATACACCGGAAGGCGCCCATAACCTCTTAGTCAAATATTTTACAGAGCATCACTATGAAGCTATTTATAGTTTGTTACCCGCCGATGTTCAAAATGATTTCAAAACATATTTGGCTCAGACCCGTGAAGTGGTACAGATTATTCGTCAGCAATACCCTATCGGTGTCAGGTATTCTGCCATCACCGACTTATCCATTCCTTTTGATCATCAAAAATTTACTATCGAAGATATTGAGACCTCATCCACAACTGAAGAGGCATTTGCCAAACTATGTTCCAAAATGTTCGGAAGTGATTTTTCATTGACGCAGGAATTCGGCGCCAAAATTCAATCCGTTGAGACCATCTCCGACTCGGAAGCGGTGGTTACGACGATCGCTGAGGAAAAGATTATCTACAAACGCGATACGGACGGTCTTTGGAAAACAGACGATGTTTTTGGCCGACATTTTATGCAACTGGTTAGCGTGAGCGCTGCGAATTTGGCCATTACAAAAACCAATGCGGAGTTGTACGCTAAATAATCAGCTTAACGCTTCTATAGCAGCGTGCCGTGTAATAGAATATATCCCACGCTAAAATAAATGACTAATCCTGTGACATCGACAAGCGTCGCTACAAACGGCGCGGAAGACGTAGCGGGATCGGCCCCAAGCCGTTTGAGAATAAACGGCAGCATTGAGCCGATCAGGATTCCCCACAACACAACGCCAACCAGTGCGCAACTTACAGTGACAGCGATTAGGAACCAATGCGGACCATAGATATCGCTGAACACGGACCACACGCTGATCCTTAAAAATCCAACTCCCGCGAGAATGAGGCCGAGCATGATCCCGACAAAGGCTTCTCGTTTCAATACTTTCCACCATTCACGCAACCCCACGTCTCCCACGGCCAACGCACGAATAACCAGAGAGGCCGCCTGAGAACCGGAATTACCTCCGCTCGATATGATGAGTGGGACGAACAAAGCCAAAACAACGGCTCGTGCAATTTCTTCTTCAAAGAATCCCATCGCCGATGCGGTCAGCATTTCACCAAAAAAAAGCACAACCAACCAACTGGCTCGTTTGCGGATCATGCTTCCTAACGAAACCTTCAGATAAGGTTCCTCTAATGCTTCGACGCCGCCGAGTTTATGAATATCTTCCGTCGCTTCTTCTTCCGCTACGTCCATAACGTCATCGACGGTAACGATCCCGATCAATTGCCCGGCGTTATCGGTGACCGGAAGTGCGATACGATCATGTTCTTTAAAAACTTTTACGGCTGCTTCCTGATCGTCAAATGCTTTAAGTGAAACGAAATTATAGTTCATCAACTCTTTAACCTGCACATCCAGCGGCGCCAGTAAAAATTCCCGAATCCTGATATCGTCAATTAATTTCCCATGAGTGTCCGTAACAAAAATCATTTCCAATGTTTCACGGTCGCGGCCGTTTTCACGGATATACTCCAGCACGTGGCTTATTTTCCATTCCTCCCTCACCGCAATATAATCCGGCGTCATGCGCCGGCCGATCGTATTTTCAGGATACCCCAGAAGTGTGACAGCAGTTTTTCTTTCCTCAGGCGATAAAAGCTCCAGTAACTGTTTCGTCACATCCGCCGGTAATTCTTCCAGTAATGCCGTACGGTCGTCCGGTGACATATCGTTGAGAACGGTCGCTACTTCCTTTTGCCCCATCGCTTTCATCAAGGTTTTCTGCGTCTCCAATTGAAGATATTCGAACGTACGTGCGGCCAATTCGCGTGGGAGCAGGCGAAATACAATAGCCTGATCGTATTCGGGAATTTCTGAAATCAATTGTCCGAGATCCGGCGGCGGCCATTCACCGAAAACTTCGCGCAGCGTATTGAAGTCTCTGGAATCAATCAGATGTTTGATTTCCGGTTGTAATAAATTTCCGTACATAAAAATCTCCTGTAAATCCGGCACAATTTAAAAAATATGCTGTCATCTCGCTAACGATATTTCACGACCGGTCATTGCAACTCTCTAACTTCGCGTCCATAGCGGTTTTGTCGGGAATATCCATTGACACTAAACGTCGAAAATGGTATATTGCGCGCGGTTCAAGATAATCCTATTCTTACACTATTTGGGAGTTTGAGCATGACAGGTTTGCAAAAACAAGTGATGGTTGTTGGTATTTTGTGGTGGATAGGCGGCTGCACGGCTTCGCAGCAAACGGTTGTTTTGACATCCAATACTGTCACTGGAGACCAGACCTCTATTGCGAGTTTTAAAGATACAACCAAAGCCGATACGCAGTCCGCAGGCGTACAATTTTTGCAATTATCGGATTCGGACGCCGGCGTTAATCGCGCGCCACAGCTTGAACAAACGACCGCTCTCGAAAAAGTTAAAGAAACTTATGCCGACGCGCTCAAAAAATGGTACGTTGAACAAAACGGCGAAGGCGCCAAAGACGATTACGAAAAAGCGGTCGACGCTTTGTATGCGCTCGGCGAAATTCTTGCCGCTAAAGAAAGTTTCGACGAAACCGAAATGAACGGCGGGACGGAATTGCCGATAAAAATCGATGAATCCCGTAACGAAATGGAAGACGTTAGCTTTACTTCCGATTCTGTCACGGATTATGCCAATTGGCTGGCGGTCGGCATTCTGGAAAATTATAAAAATGTTCTCGAAGCGACCAACCAGTACGACGAAAAAATTTTTAATCAGCAAATCTTAAATAAACTCAGCTATTTTGACGTTGGATTGTCGGGATTAAATTCCTACGGCAAGATTAATGCACCGATCGCCAAAGGCCATGCCCTTGATTACATTCCGATGGTCTCCAATGAGCGGGTCCAAAAATATGTCGATTACCTCAAAGGTCCGGGCATTAACACGTTGCAGCATTTATATTTCAAACTCGGCCGGTATGAAACGCTGATTTATGACGCATTGAAATCGGAAGGATTGTCCGATGATTTGATTTATCTCGCGATGATTGAAAGCGGATTCAGCACGACGGCCAAATCACGTGCCCGCGCTGTAGGACCATGGCAATTCATGGTTCCGACAGGCCGCTACTACGGTTTGAATATCGATTGGTGGGTAGATGAACGGAAGGACATTTATGCATCGACGAAAGCGGCGGCGAGACATTTAAAAGATCTGTTTTATGAATACGGTGATTGGTATTTGGCAATGGCGGCCTACAACTACGGCGGCGTCAAACGTGCCATTCGGAAAAACAACACGCGCGATTATTGGGAAATGACCAAATTACCCAAAGAAACAAAAAATTATATCCCATACATCTTGGCCGCTACAACATTGGCCAAAAATCAGGGACAATACGGCATTCAGTTGACCAAAGACACACCGATCATGATGGACACGGTCACCGTTTCGGAATGCCTCGATCTTCAAATAATAGCCGAATGTGCGAAGACGACGATCGATAGCGTACGCGAACTCAATCCAGCACTCCTTCGCTGGTGTACGCCGCCGACCGTTCCGAATTATATGTTGAAATTGCCTTATGGAACACGGTCAACATTCCTAGAAAATTACGCAAAAGTTCCGGCTGACAAGAAACGTTCGTGGGTACGATATCAGGTCAAATACGGCGAAACGTTATCCGGTATAGCGAACAAATACGGTACGGATATCAAGGCGATCATGCAGGCCAATCAACTTAAAAACTCAGCCAATCTTACTACCGGTCAATATCTGTTGATTCCGGTTGCTCCTGCAGGATATGTCGCCAATAACGGTAATAATACGAAACAGGAAAAAACTAATACCTATACCAATAATAAATCAAATCAAACCAACGTAAAATCCAACAATACGAATACGTCTGCAGGCAACACCAAGAAAAAAGACGATAAACAGGGAAAAAAGAAAATTGTCTTTACGGTTAAATCCGGTCATACGCTCGGTGAGATTGCCGAATGGTACAATATTCTCGCTCAGAATATTCGCGACTGGAACGGATTGTATTACGGCGACCCGATTTATCCCGGACAAGTTTTGACGTTATGGGTCGATCCTTATGTTCCCGACGAAGGTTACCGCAATGCGACGAAGAAAAAAGCCAAAGAAACCATCGTCGAAGAACCTGGTACTAAAATTTATGTTGTGCAGGACGGCGATACGCTGATCAGCATTGCCAAGCTTTTTGGTGTGGAAGTTAGCAGCATCAAACAATGGAATAAGCTCGCGTCCAATACCGTCCGTGTCGGCGATAAATTAAAGATTTTGGTTAGTCCCAAATAACACTCGCCAAAAAAATGTTCTTGAAAAACATGTCACACTGAATTATAAGTGTGACATGTTTTTTTTAACAGTGCAGCGATTCGACAAGTTATCTTTCTTATATTCAAAAAAAATTTCTTAAAAATTAAAACTTAATATTTTTATGCAAATTCAATTTTGTGGCGCCAATAAAAGCGTGACCGGTTCGCAACATCTTCTGACGATCAATGGGAAACGTTTATTGCTGGATTGCGGCTTATTTCAGGGCCGCCGTGATGAAGCGTTTGAACGCAATCGCCAATTTCCGTTCGAGCCTGCATCCGTAGATGCAATGATTTTGTCGCACGCGCACATTGATCACAGCGGCAACATCCCGAATCTGGTCAAACAAGGCTTCAAAGGAAATATTTTTTGCACGGCACCGACGGTTGATCTGTGCGGCGTAATGCTTCAGGATTCCGCCTACATTCAGCAGCGTGACGTTGAATTCGTCAATAAAAAATTGGCGCGGAAAAAACAACCTTTACGCGAACCCCTGTACGATATCCGTGATGCACAAGCATGTATGGCTCAATTTGTAGGACTTGGTTACAACCGATCCTTCGAGCCTTTGCCGGGAATAAAAGCAACGTTTTTGAATGCAGGACACATGTTCGGCTCTGCGATGCTTCGATTGGAAATCAAAGAAAACGGACACACGATCCGATTTGGGTTTACCGGGGATCTTGGCCGGCAGAACCTTCCGATCATCGCCGATCCTGATCAACTGAGTAATCTTGACCTATTGATTTCTGAAAGCACCTATGGCAATAAATTGCATGATCCCGCCAAAGAAATTGAAGGGCGATTGGTCGACGTTATTCATGACGCCTTCAAGAAAAGCGGAAAAATCATTATCCCCGCCTTTAGCGTTGAACGGACACAAGAGATCATTTATCATTTAAATAAACTTTACGAGCGCAAGTTAGTACCGGCCATTCCTGTATTCGTCGATAGCCCGCTCGCCGTCAATGTAACGGAAGTCTTTAAAATGCATCCGGCTTATTATGATGAAGAAGCCCGGCAATTGCTCGAACAAGGCGATAATCCTTTTGTATTTGAAGGACTGCGTTACATCTCAAAAGTTGAAGACTCCAAAAAATTAAATGACCTGCGTGAACCTTGTATTATTATTTCCGCCTCCGGAATGTGTGAAGCAGGACGCATTCTTCATCATCTCGCCAATAATGTTGAGAACCCGAATACGACAATCTTGATTGTCGGGTATATGGCCGAACATACGTTAGGAAGAAAATTGGTCGATAAAGAAGAACGGGTAAAGATTTTTGGCGAGGAATATCAATTAAAAGCTCAGGTCGTAAAAATCAATTCGTTCAGCGGTCATGCCGACAAAAATGATTTGTTACGCTTCATCAAAAACATCGGGCGGAAAACAAAAGTGTTCTTAGTACATGGCGAAATGCCTCAATGCGGCCCTTTTGCAGAAAATTTACGTGAAGAAGGATTTACATCGGTAACCATTCCAGACTGGAAAGAGAAAGTAGAAATCTAAACCGTTACGATTGTAAGAGAATTTTGAATATGGCGTCTGCGGCAGTGACAGCCGATTCCGTTTGTTTATAAATTTTATCGACGTGATCGGTAATCGCTGAAGCAAAATTTCTACGATGCCATTCATCTTTGACTCGTTCATCCACTAAGCGAATTAATTCCTTCCTGATCCGCTCTTTTCTTCGTTTCTCTAACCGCCCGGCATCCCCAAGATAGCGTAGATGTAATTCGATTTGATCGACAACCCCATCGATCCCTTCTTGAGTTGTCGCAATCGTTTTGATAACCTTAGGAAGCCACGTGTCGTCATCGTGCGGTCGAAGTTCGATCGCCGCCTCTAATTCACGTTTAATCAAATCAGCCTGAGCGCGGTCGGATTTATTGATTACAAACACATCAGCAATCTCCATTAATCCCGCCTTCATTGCCTGAACGCCATCACCGGATTCAGGTACTAACACTACAACCGTTGTGTCTGCATGCTCGACGATATCAATTTCAGATTGTCCAACCCCGACTGTTTCAAAAATAATGTAATCCATTCCCGCGGCGTCCATCACATCGGCTACATGCGAAGACGTACGAACTAATCCTCCCGTACTGCCACGCGTAGCCATGCTGCGAATAAAAATATCCGGATGAACGCCGATCTCCGACATTCTATAGCGGTCACCAAGTATCGCACCTCCCGTAAAAGGGCTCGACGGATCCACGGCAATGATACCGATTTTTTTGTTTTGAGAAACCAGCGATTTGGCCATAGCATTGACCAACGTGCTTTTACCCGCGCCGGGAGGACCGGTTAAACCGATGCGATACGCATGACCGACCTTTCCGACAATACCGTCAAGCAACGTTTTTGTGTCAGGCACTTCATTTTCGATCAGCGTCAGCATCTTGGCCAAAAGCCGCCGATTAACCGCTGCATCGGTTTTCACAAGCGACATCAAAAATTCGTTGATCAATTTTTGATACATAGTAAATCAGTAAATAAAAAGCCGACCTCATTTGCAATCATGAGCGTCGGCATTTTGTTAAAATCAATTAATAAACTTTACCTCACTGATGCTAAAATAAAATTGCCAAGAACCTGGGCCGAGTTGACGACAAAATTCGGGAACAGTCCTGTCAGAATCACGCCGAGCATCGCAACCCACAAGGATGCTTTGGCACCAAACGGAATCGGTATCGGCGTGGTATCGGCATTTTTTTCGATATACGCTTTTTTCAGAACGATCAGATAATAATACACGGACACAACGCTCATCAAAATTCCAATGGTGACAAGAATATAATAGCCTTTATCGATACCGGCCGCAAACAAATAGACCTTGCCAATAAAACCGGCCAGCGGCGGAATTCCTGCTAATGACAATATACAAATCAACAAGACTAACGCGAGGAACGGCGAACGGCGGCTCAATCCCATGTACGCCGACATGTCATCCGATCGAACTGAATTGTATACGACGGTAACCACAATAAAAATCCCAAAATTGGCAAACATGTATTGTGTCAGATAAAATAAAATCGCCGAAATACCGATATCCGAATACGCAGCAAGACCGATGATCATATAACCCGCTTGCGCAATCGATGAATACGCCAGCAGTCTCTTGATGTTTTTCTGCGGCAATGCGAGGAAATTTCCCAAAATCATGGTCATGCCGGCGAGGATGATAAACGTATTGGCAAGAAACGGTTCGAGCCCTGCAATGTGATTAAAAATTCCGTAATAAAGCCGAATGATCACGGCAAATCCTGAAGCTTTTGATGCGACGGATAAGAAGGCTGTTACCGGAGTCGGCGCACCGGTGTACGCATCCGGCGCCCACATGTGAAACGGCACAGCGGTAATTTTAAAACTCAAACCAACTAAAATCATAATAACACCGCTCAGCAATAAAATTTCAGAGCCTTCGAACACTGAAGCAGTTGCTGCGCTTGTAATTTCCGATAAAACCGTTGTGCCGGTCGCGCCGTAAACTAATACCATTCCAAACAACATGATCGTTGCAAAAACCGTCCCGATGAGGATAAACTTCATGGATGCTTCAGCCGATAAACGGTCGTCTTTGAAATACGCCGTCAAAATATACAGAGCGATCGTTGTTGTCTCGACGGCAACAAAAAGCGTGATCAATTCGCTCGCCGACGCCATCAGCATCATGCCAAACGTCGCAAACAACAGGACTACATAAAACGTTCCGGGGCTTTTACTCCAACGGCCGATAAAATGCGATGCGGCAAATACAGTGAAAATCGATGCCATCAGGATAATCATGTTTATAAATTGAGACAGGCCGTCGTGCGTATACGCACCAAAAAACGTAATCCCTTCAGGCTCTTTAAAACCAAAACTCATTAAGATAGTGACGAACAAACCAAATAACGTGAGATACGACGAAACCCAGGGCCGTTCTTTTCCGCCGACGGATTCCCAGATCAAAACCGCAATGGCTGTGATTAGAATGTAAAATTCAGGCGAGAGAAGAATGGCATGCAGACTGTCCAGAAGTGAAGCATTCATGATAGTGCCAATCTTTGAGAGGTTAGATTTTTAACTGTGATCAGGAAATTGCTGATAAACATCGATCAAAAGCTTACGAAGCGTTTCAGCGTTTTCGACTTTAAATTCTTGCGATATGTGATTGTATAAAAGAGAAACAACTTTTCCTACGAATTGCGCTTTGCCGGGATCGGATAAATCGCGATGATCCATTTCATCCAATTTCTGCCCCGTTGCCAGTTCGGCTTCTGTCAGGCAACGTCGTACATAATCTTCCGCTTGTTTGATGCCGAGATTGTTTACATGGTCCGCCAGTTCCTGGCTCCATGCTTTGATGATTTTTTCCTGCCGTTCGGATCCTTTGATGCTCATACCTTATACGTTTGGTTATTAACCGTGGGAAGTATATCCATAAATTTACAAAATTTCAAATCATTTATTCCGTATCTGCTTAGTTAAAATCAGACCCAGAATACGGAAACCGTCCAGAATAAAAAACACCGGAATGGTCAACCAATGATATCCGCGGGCATAACGTTTAAAAAAAATAAAATTGCTGCGCAAGCGCAAACGGATTTTTCTGAGTGAAAGCTGTCCACCGGTAGAAACTGAAATTTTGTGCCATACTTTGCCTCCCGGCAAATACAGAATTCGAAATCCCTGAAGTTTGGCACGCCAGCAATAATCGGCGTCTTCCGAAAAATGCGGATAAATTGGATCGAGAAAACCAATCTTTTCGATGACAGCTTTTTTGATAAGCATCGCGCAACCCGTTGCGTAATCACAATCGACGGAGGTATCGTATTGTCCATGATCGATTTCCCGAATTCCAATGTGCCAGCTTAAGCCTTTGTGGAGAGCAATTTTTCCACCGGCATACCATATTTTATTTGGCGGATCGAAATAATATATTTTAGGCGCGGCAATTCCAACAAATCCGTCGGCTTCAGCCATCGGAATCATATTTTTGAGCAAAGCGGGATCGACGACGGTATCGTTATTGAGCAGTAAAACATAATCGGCGCCCTTTTTTAACGCCAATTCCATCCCGATGTTATTGCCCCGAGCAAAACCGAGATTCGCGGAATTTTCGACGAGCAAAAGTTTTCCCGATGAGAGTTCGGCTTGAAATTCTTTCCGGATAGCGTCAGGGCTCCCGTCGGATGAATGATTATCTACAACCAAAACAATGAAATTGGGATATTCAACTTTCAGAACAGAACGGACACAATCGAGCGTCAGCTCCCGGCCGTTCCATCCTAAAATGACCACGTAAACGGATGGTTGATTCATACGGTGAGATAATGAGGATCGTTAGCTTTTGACGAGCACATGTTCATTGGGAAGGCTGATTTTGAATATGGACCCTTGCCCTTCTTTACTGGCCACGCTGATCGTACCGCCGTGCAGATCTACAATATGAAGAGCCAAGGTCAAGCCGATTCCGGCTCCTTCGACATCGCGCGTATTGGATTGATCGACCTGATAAAATTTATCAAAAATCCGGTCGACAAATTTGGCCGGAATGCCGCGGCCGGTATCGGTAATTAAAATATCGACGGATTGAGCTTCGAGTTTAACATCGACGAGCACACGCCCTTCATAGGGAGTAAATTTGATCGCGTTCTCAAACAAGTGTCCCACGGCTTCTTTCATACGATTGCCGTCCAGTAAAGCCATCGGCATCGTTGCCGGCAGATTAATAACGCACTGAATTTTTTTCTCGGCTGCATCCTCTTTGTAGGCTTCAGCGGCGCTTTCAACAATATCTTTCAGATTGCACGGCTGACGTTCCAAAACAATGGCCCCGTATTCCATTTCAGCCAATGCGATCAGATCATTGATCAGATCGGCCAGTCTTTTACTTTCACTCAAGATCACTTCGACGAATTTTGCCTGAGTTTCCTTGTCAATTTCTCCCGAATCCCGCATCAGACTGCTGAATCCCTGGATCGAGTGAATCGGCGTGCGCAATTCGTGGGAAATCGTCGATAAAAAATTCGACTTGAGCTCGCGCACTTCTTTACGCGCGCGGTAACCCCATCCGACTACTTCACGGAAAAGATTATTGGTATCGCGTAAACGTTTGCTCATGACTTTTGAAATTTGTGTCAGGATCGCATGAGCGGTCTCTAAATTTTCGCTGATAATTTTTTTGAATGATTCTTTAGAAAGAAATAATAACTCGCAATCCTCCATCGCCATAGCGCCGGCAGAACGCGTTTCTTCATCCATCAGCGCCATCTCGCCGAAAAAACTCCCGGCTTTTAACACGGCGACCGCCTGTTGACGGTCTTCTTCATTCGCAATGTTTTTATAAATTTTTATCGCACCTTGCACGATGACATACATCCCATCAGTGTCCGAACTGCCGTCGTCAAAAATTACAGAGCCGGATGCAAAATTTTTGGAAATAAATTTAGGAGCAATAGCTTCCAAGGACTTCTCCGAAAGCGTGCTAAAAAGAGATGTATTCTTCAAAACACCAATGTATGAACCCACACTGCCCTCGCTTTGCTAAAATCAAAAAAATGTAGATGAAGGTTTGCTTGATTTCCGTAGTGAGATCGGAAAAAGTACCTGATTAATTATAAAACAACATCGCAGTAAAAGCAAGCTAATTGTAGGATTCCGAGCTCTGATCGTTATAAAAATGCAGCGATGGCGTCGGAATTGGAGCCGAAGGTTGGCAAAATAAAATCGATCTCGAGCAACTGAAAAACTTCCCGCACGTCGTCGTTGAGCCCCGAAAGTTTCAAATCGCCGCTGTTGATTTTAATTTCTTTTAAAATTCCGATAAAAATCCCCCACCCCGCGCTGCTGATATAACTGACTTCTTTGAGATCAATAACGATACGAAATTTTTTCTGATCCAGAAGCCGATTGAGATATTTTTCAACCTGTAATGCTGTAATAGAATCCAGTTGTCCGCGTATTTCGACAACGGTGACATTGGCATTTTCCATTGCAGCGTACGAATGAATCGTAATCGGTTGAATAACCATTATCAACTCCCGATAACACCTTGGACAGGGCTGGAGGCCGTCGCATATAGTTTTTTAGGAATGCGACCGGATTCGAAAGCAAGACGCCCTGCTTCGACAGCCAGTTTCATCGCGCGTGCCATTTTGATCGGATCTTGCGCGCCAGCAATAGCCGTATTCATCAAAATGCCGTCACAACCGAGTTCCATCGCAATTGCAGCATCCGATGCCGTTCCGACACCTGCATCCACGATGACCGGAACTTTGGATTGCTCACGAATGATCGCAAGGTTATGCGGATTACGAATTCCGAGACCTGATCCGATCGGCGCAGCCAGCGGCATGACGGCGGCACATCCGACGTCTTCGAGCTTTTTACAAATAATCGGATCGTCAATGCAATACGGTAAAACCGTAAAACCGTCTTTCACAAGAATTTTGGCGGCTTCAAGCAGCTGTTCATTATCAGGAAACAAAGTTTTCTGATCACCTAGAACTTCGAGCTTCACCAATGTTGTGTTGAGCGCTTCCCGTGCCAACTGGCATGTCAACACGGCATCTTTAGCCGTATAACATCCGGCTGTATTAGGCAACAGCGTATATTTGGAACCGATAAAATCAAGCAACCCTTTATCATTTGGATTTTCAAGATTGATCCGTCGGAGCGCAACCGTTATCATCTCGGCTCCGCTTGCTTCAATAGCAGCTTTTGTTTCGTCATAATTTTTGTATTTTCCAGTACCAACGATCAAACGCGAATTAAAACGTCTTTCCCCTATGACTAATTGATTCTGTGCCATGATTATTCCTTTGATTAAGACAAAAACAATATACCGCTACGGATTGAATTTTGCAAATAGGCTTATTTCATACCGTAGAGTTCGGAAACACATAGCTGGGCCTGATTAACTAAAAAACGAGTTTCATTTTTATGAAACTCGTTTTGTTCAAAAGCTTGCAATTTTTGAAATCCCTCGTATAAGTTTTACCCGCCCTGAGTCGCACGGATAATCTCAACCTCATCACCGTCTTTGATTTGAACTGTTTCAAATTCTGATTTTGGAACGACCGAACAATTTAAAGCAACGGCGATTCCCGACGGTTGTCGAATATCAAAACGCTCCAGAACACCAATGATATTCATTGCGTTCTTGAATTCGTAAATTTTCCCATTCACTTTAACGTTCACGGAAAGCCTTTGTTGTTTTATTTTTTTTCTTCGACCGGCAATACTTCCGGGGTTTCATCTTTGCCTCCGGTCAACACGCTGGCGATGGCAACGCGCTCAACTTCAACTTTAACGTTATCGGCAATTTTAACGATAACCGTCTTTTCTTTTGTCGATTGTACTGTGCCATGTAAGCCGCCGACAGTCACGATCTTATCACCTTTTTGAACACCGGCAATTAATTTCTCGCGTTCCAGCTGGCGTTTTTTCTGTGGGCGAATCATCATAAAATAAATAATGAGAATAATGACGATAAACGGCAAGAAGCTCATGATCGGATTAGGCGCGGGTTGTCCGGGAGCCGGGTTGCCGCCCATTAATAAAAACGAGTGTAACATAGACAATGCGTTCAATGCAATCTCCTTAACTTAGTAGAGTAGTTTTAAAAAACGAGACAAAATAAATTATTTTTTCCAAAAAATCAAAGTTCATCGGTTCTTTCTTTGAAGGCTTCTCTTACAGCGTTCAACATCCACTCGTGGATCAAACCATTGGAGCCGACAACATGGCCACGATAAAGAAAGCCTTCACTGCCGTTGAAACGGGTAATACAGCCTCCCGCCTCTTTGATAATGAGTGCTCCTGCGGCCATGTCCCAAGGATTCAAATTTAGTTCCCAGAATCCATCGAATCGGCCGCATGCCAGATAACACAAATCCAGCGCGGCTGAACCGGGACGGCGAATACCCGATACATGCGTCATAAAAAATTTAAACAGCCTCAAATAATCATCAAGCATATCGAAATTGCGAAACGGAAAGCCTGTCGCCAGTAAACAACGAGCATGTTCAGTTGTTTTCGAGACAAGAATTTTGCGATCATTGAGAAAAGCGCCTTTACCTTTTTCAGCAACAAACAGTTCTTTTCGAACAGGCTCATACACAACACCAACTTTCAAATCGCCTTCGACTTCCAGTGCAATACTCACGGCAAACATGGGCATACCATGAATAAAGTTCGTCGTACCGTCCAACGGATCGATAATCCATCGATACGGACTGACATTCGCGTGGCGGCCCGACTCCTCCGCTAAGATTTCATGATCGGGAAAAGTGCGGTGAATATAATTAATAATCGTTTCTTCCGATCGCCGGTCGACTTCCGTGACAAAATCGTGATGCTGTTTGGCGTCGATCTGAACAGCTTTACCGAAATAATCCATGATGATCCGGGACGCTTGCAGCGCCGCTCCGACGGCGACCGTCTTCGCATTGCGGGGCACGGCAATAATTTTATGCATTATTTCATTTTCCTGATTTCGTCAATACGATTTTTCGCAAAACGTCCGTATTCACTGTTCGTACCGTGCTTTTTCATGATCTCATCATACATGGCAATAGCTTCAGAATACTTGGCGAGCTTCACATAACATTCCGCCGCCTGGCTTTTGGCCGCCGTCGCCCAGTCAAATTTAGTTCCCAAGGTCAGATACGGAATGCGTAAATATTCCAAAAGCGCCTGTTCGAAATTTCCCATGGCGAAATACGTTTCGGCAATATTGTATTGAATTTCAGCTTCATCTTCTCCGGATGCGGTTTTGATAAGATCTTTCAGATATTCGATTGCACGATCGTAGGCTTTGAGGTTTTTATGCATGACACCAATGTCGATACGCTTGGAAAATAAATTCGCCGGTTCGTCGTCGGGAAATCGGTCAAGATATTGCTGAATGAGCAACAATGCATTTTCATAGAATCCAGCGGCTTTGTAAACCTTGATCAGGAAATCCGTTCCAACTTTAGCATCCTGTGGTTTGATCTTAGGATGCTGCAATGCAATTTTACAAGCATCGATGGCTGTCTGCACTTGTTCTAACTTAAACGCCTCAATGGCTGAACGCAAATACACTTTGGGAAGAATCTCGCTGTCGGGATATTTTTGCGGAATCTGCTGAAAAATCTCGAATCCCTCCTTGCTCTTGCCTTCATTAAAACGAATCACGCCCATTTCAAATAAGGCATCAGCCGCAATACCCACATTTTTATAATCATCGAGCAGATCTTTATAAGTTTTCAAAGCCGGTTCGTATTTCAATTTGTCATATTGATAATAATGGCCTAATTCGTACAGAAATTCCGCATTGGCATTATACAGAAGCATCTTAAGGTTTTTATCTTTTTCGTACTTCTTATTGAAGGCCTTTTCCATTTCAGTAGTTAAATTCACCGTTCCCAGCCGATACGTACAAATAATGGCCCTTGAATCGAGGATCACCTGTTCCGAATTATTTTTCGATAATTTTGACAACACTTGATAAGCTTTTTTTGCATCGGCATAATTTTGCGCTTCAAACTGAATTTCTGCAATACGATTGAGCGCATTAAAACCCAGTTCGGAATTGGGATATCCGTCGCTTAACGTACCGTAATATCTTATAGCATTAAGACGGTCCTGCTTGTCCTCGTAGATTTTTCCAAGAGCAAACAAAGCCTGCGGAGCAAAGTCGCCTTTTTTATCCGGGAATAAATACGATTCGTAATATTCCACCGCCCGTGTAATATTGTTCAGCTTTTCATACGACAATGCAATTTTATAATCGATCGGATTATGCGGCGTTGCCTGGACATTCAAAATATCAATATCGGCAAATTCGTCCTTATCAAGCTGTAAACTATTTTGATACGCTGCGATGGCTGATTCATATTGCTGTGTCAACAGATAATTATTACCAATGCCTTGCGCGGCGCTGTCTGCGAAAACCGTATAATAATATTGATTGATCAATTCATTGTAGATAACAATCGCGGCAGCATATTCACGTTTCTGTTCTTTGATGCGCGCCTGCATGTATTTGGCATTGGCGACGTATTTGCCTCTTGAAAATCCGCCTAAATAATCGTTGAGCCCTTTGTTTAGATCATCGGTTTGCCCTATAACAGTCAGGCACAACAATCGTTTAAAATACGCATCATCGATAACAGAGCTTGAAGGATACGAACGAATAATTTCATCGAAACAATCGATGGCGGAATCAAATTGCTTTTTTGTTACGGTAGAATCTTTTTTATTTTTATCCGCCTTACCATCTTTAACTTCAGCCTTGGGTTTGATATCACCAAGTTCCCAAAGTGACTGACCGAGTTTCAGTAACATTTGATCACGTAAAGCGCTGGCCGGATAACGGTCTAAAAGGCCGGCGTAATAAGCTTTACTTTTCAGAGCACGCTCTTTGACATCGTTTATATTCTCTAAACTATGCTCAACAATTGACAAAGCTGCAATGTCGGCATACTTACCGCCGGTCAATAGTTTAAACTCCGCTACGGCGCTGTCAGCGTATGATTTAAATTCGGCTGTTTTTTTCGAAAGTTTATCAAAAGACAATGCCGTGTAATAGGATGCGTCTTCCTGCAGGTCCCGGTCTTTGGTGACAGCCTGCACTTTCCGGAAAAGAGCCGCCGCACCTTTGTAATCTTTCAGTTGATCAAAAAATAATTTACCGTAAGCAAATGAGACCTGATCTTTCGGTCTTTCTTCAATTACACTCCCAAGCAGATAAATAATGCTTTCCAATGTTTCGTTGGAACTACTGCCTCCAAAATAATTTTTTAAATATTCTAATTCCGCTTCAGCGTTCACAATCAATTCACTGCCGGGGAAATCTAACTTAAATTGGCTGAAAATCGTCTCGGCATTGTCAATTTGCCCGTTCTGCGCATAAGCTTTGCCGAGATAAAATTGACCTTGATCGCTCAACCGGCTTTTCGGATAAAATCGATTCATCGCCGAATAAGTCAACAAAGCTTCCTGGTAATCTTTGAGCTCGGATTGTAAAAGCCGTGCTCGCCGGTAGTACACGCGATCAAGTTTCTCATATTTCGGAAATACTTTAATGAAAAGATCGTAATAGGCGGCGGCTTCGCGGAATTTTTTCAACGCTTCATAATTAATGGCCAACTTAAGATACGCAAGCGAAACATATTTAAATGTACTCGAATGTTGTCCATACGTATCGATAATAGAAAGATAACGGTCATTGGCTTTAGACAGGTTATTGATTCGTTCATAGGCCAATCCAAGCTTGAATGCCGCTTCGAGTGTCTGAAGCGAATCGGCTGCAGATCCGGCCAGCGATTCATAGGTTTTTACAGCTTGATCGTATTGGGCCGTTGTAAAATAAATATCGCCGATTTCCATGAGTGCGGCATTCTTCAAAGACACCGTTGCCACGACAGAAACCGAAGCGTTTTCAAACATTTTTTTAGCCTCGGTAAAGTTTTTCTCCCGCAAAAGAATGCTTCCCATTTCAAACATTCCGTACGGCGCCATTTTTGTCTTGGCATACCGATTGATCAATTTCACATACCCGACGCGGGCATCATCCGATTTGCCAAGAATCTCGCTGATTTGTGCTTTTTCGTAGGTGGCCGATGCGCCAAGTTCAGGATCTTTAGCCTTATCGATCACGTTCTGCAATTCCAGCAACGCCTGTGTATAATTTTGCTCGGATTTAAATAACTGAGCCAATTTCAACCGAGCCTGATGCACCTCCGGAATGTCGGGACGATCGGCAATCAATTTTTGCAATTTATCTTTTGCGCTGCGCGTATCGCCCGCTTTGATAAAATAATCGCTCGATTGAAGTACCGAGCGGATCGCATTGGGAGCATCCGGATAAAATGTCACAATACTCGACAATGAGTTGGCCGCGGCGGCATAATCGCCCAGTGCAGCATAACATTCCGCTACTTTTTCCCAGGCTTCCGGCGCCCGTTTGTCCTTAGGGAAATCGATGGCTAAAAATTGAAAATCGCGTCGTGCATTTTCGTACAACGCGCTGTTGAAAAACGACATGCCGGAATAGTAACGGGCATCTGGTACACGGGCATCGGAAGGATAGTTTTTGATAAATCGTGAAAATTCCTGAGCCGATAACGAATAGAGTTTATCGTCATACAACTTACGGGCATACAGAAAGTCCGTATCCGAGTTGCTGACTTGTGCCTGTAACGAAAAAGCGATCAGCCAAAAATTTAGAATAACGATAATCCCTCTCCCCGTTCTGTCGATAGTCATAGATCAACCTCCGATTAAAATTCACGCAGGCAGAGAGTTGTAATATACGATGAGCAATAAAAAAATGAATACTATTTTTTAACGGATCATCAGGTTTGCAAATTTGACGACCAGCCGCCGTTCGGTACCGTCTTCGAATTGAATCGTTAATTTTTGCTGCTCTCCGAAACCATCCATTTCCAGAATTTTTCCTTTGCCGAATGTCGCATGCACAACGGTCTGACCGATCTGGAAATTTTGCGTCTTGGCGGCAGCTTTGCTTATCAATTCATCCGTCATACCGGCAATACTTTTACCGCGGCCATTATTTTTTCGCGTATGATGACGAACCCCGCTACGATCGCTGTCGGCAAAAAACTCCCGGATCGCCTCATCTTCATTGACGGCATAACGGGTGCGCTTTTCCCATTTGACGAGATCGGCCGGAACTTCATTGACGAAACGCGACGCCATGGTTCGATAAATCTGGTTGAAACGCATACGCCGCTTGGCAAAACACAAGTACAGATCTTTTTGTGCGCGCGTCGTACTCACGTAAAACAGTCTTCGCTCTTCTTCCAATTGATGCGGATATTCTATCGAGCTTTCAATAGGAAACAAACCTTCTTCAAGCCCCGCAACAAATACAACCGGAAATTCCAAACCTTTGGACGCATGGATTGTCATGATCGTAACGGCATTTTTTCTTTCGTCATACTGATCGACGTCGGTTACAAGCGTAACCTCTTTCAGAAATGCATCCAGCATACTTTCATCGGTTTGTGAACGGTCGAATTTCATTGAAAAATCGCTGATCGCATTCATGAATTCGATCACATTCTCGTAACGACTGATCGACTCGATAGTATTTTCCTGTTTATACATTTTCAATAAACCGATTTCTTCTATTAGTATCCGGACCCACTCGCTTAGCGACATGTGTTCATTGAGATCGCGGTATTTTTTGATCATGTCGCAAAAACCCTGAATACTCGTAATCGCACGCTCCTGCAGCCAACCGGTTCCGAATTCTCGAACTTTTGTAAGCGCACTAAAGAGCGGTTGATTTTGCGACATGGCAAAATCTTCAAGTTTATCGGTCGTTGTTTTGCCGATACCTCTCGGAGGAAAATTGATAATTCGGTCGAGACTAATGGTATCTGCTGGATTGGCAATGACTTTAAGATAGGCCAGGATATCTTTGATTTCCTTACGTTCATAAAAACGCACACCGCCGACAATCACATATGGCAAGGCATGCTGGCGAAGCGCGTCTTCGATGACGCGGGTTTGTGCATTGGTCCGGCACAAAATGGCAAAATCACAAAATTTTCTTTTTTCTTTGTGAATACTCGTTTTGATCGTATCGACGATGACTTGCGCCTCCATGCGGTCGTCTTCACATTCAAAGACCGTGATCAGTTCGCCGGCAGCTTTTTGCGTCCACAATGTTTTTTCTTTGCGCATCAGATTATTGCGCACGACTTCGCTGGCAACACGGAGAATATTTTGAGTCGAACGGTAATTCTGTTCTAATTTAAATACATGCGTTCCGGGGTAATCTTTTTCAAAATTCAGGATATTCCCGATATCGGCATGCCGCCAACCGTAAATCGATTGATCGTCATCGCCAACGACGCAGATATTTTTGTACTTCTGTGCAAGCATATTGATAAGTAAATATTGAGCACGATTCGTATCCTGGTATTCATCAATATGTATAAATCGAAATTTATCCTGGTAAAATGCCAACACATCCGGATATTGTTGAAATAATTCGATCGGTTTGATAATTAAGTCGTCAAAATCAAACGCATTGGAACGCAAGAGGCGTTTCTCGTATTCTTCAAATACCATCGCAGCTTTCTCATCGATAGGATTATCGGCTGTGCGTTTGGCTTGTGAAGGTGATTGTAAAGTATTTTTGGAGCGACTTATTTTCGCTCGCATCAGGTTCGGCGAATACATTTCCTGCGAAATCGATAGAAACTCCATGGTCGACTTGATCAGATTGAGCTGATCATCGGAATCGTAAATCGTATAATTTTTTCCATATCCGATTTTTTCGGCTTCAAAGCGCAGGATTTTTCCAAAAATGGAATGGAAGGTACCGATCCATATTTTACGGGAATCGGAGCCGACAAGCTTTTCGACCCGTTGCTTCATCTCCTCAGCCGCTTTATTCGTAAACGTCACGGCCAGGATATAAAACGGACTTATTTTTTTTTCGGCTATCAGATAAGCAATACGCCGCGTAAGCACGCTGGTTTTACCGCTCCCGGCGCCGGCCAAAATCAAGACCGGACCATCAGTTGCACGCACAGCGTTTTTTTGGACTTCATTTAATTCTTGTAGAAAAGGCAGTGACATGAGCGGAAGTTCCCATTCCCTCCATACACGGTAACACCACGATGAAAAGGAGCAAAATTATTCTGAGGTTATTTTAAATAGGGCTCAATGTATAAAACGGGGAGTTTAAATGCAAGCCGGTGATTATTATTTTATCTTGGTCGACCGATAAGCAAAAAATAATGCCGTCGCCAAAATAGCCGCAAGAAACACTGGAGCGATATAAACGCCGTAATGTACTTCCCCGCCCTGCGCAACGGAAATTAATTCAACCGAAATTGCCGCCGACATCAATAAAATTTCCAATTTGATCAGCCGAAGCATCGTACGACCCAACGCGTACTGATACGGTGCGTTTTCCTGAGTGACATCTCCGGGATAATTGAGCCGATGCGGCATTTGGGCAAGCCACGTCAGGCCCAGATATAAGGCGAATACAATCCCTGTAAAAGCCCATAGAGCTTGCTTTTCAGTCCAGCCATCAATTTCACCGCTGATCGTAAAGTGACTAGGAATTTTAGCGGGCAAGTGAGGGTAAATTTTCATAATGATTGCCAAAAGTCCAATCATCAGAATGAAAGAAAGCAGTTCTATAACTTTGTCTAAACGTGAGGACGGAACCTGCGGATTAGAATGAAGAGGCTCAAAAATAGTTGAATCCATAGCTGTGTGTGTTTTTTTAAATTTATCAGCATTTCACTTGTCCGGAATGACAAAAAAAGTCATGACCCAAACAAGCTTTATCGGGCAACCACTACTTTGATCATCGACTTGCTCAAACCTTGCGATTTGATAATTGCTATATAAACGCCATTACGTACGAATTGTCCATTGTCGTTGGTGCCGTCCCAGACAAATGTCTCATTGATTTGACCGGCGATTACGTTGTTGCCGCGAACTTTCTTAACTAAATTACCGGCGAGCGTGTAAATTTCAATCACAGTATTCGCGTCATTTTGACGTGGAACAAAAACAAACGTAGTTCGCGGACGTTCGCTGCTGCCGAACGGATTGGGATAATTGGCAAACCGCTGGTTGGTGGCGCCGTTGGGATCGATTACCCGCACCGGTGGAGTTACATAAGTGGTTGTATCCGTACCCAAAGGATTACCGCGCTCATTGACCACATCTAACGGATTGAAGGAAGCGGAATTTGAAAACCCTCGAGCGGATCCGATACTGTCATAATCAAACGCGTCAATATCGACAAGCCGGATTCGGAAATTTTTGGAGGTTGTAATTTGACCGTTCGGCGCCAACACTGCCGTAAACGAAACGATATCCGGAGAACCTACTTTAGTCGCAAGGCCATATTCAAGATCAATCGCATTGGACTTTGTGATCGACGAACGGAATATCTGATCATCAATTTGAACAATAACAGTGTCGGATGGCGACGAACTCAAAATTCGTCCCATAACTGACGATTGCCCGTATGGCATCACGTAAAGTGAATCAAGGAATGTGTTCCAGTTTTGTTTTTCGTATCGCTGATTTCTTACATCATACTGTTCTACTACAAACCAAAAACGCTGAGTCAAAATTTCACTGCTGTTGCCTTCCGTACTGCCGATATTTTCAAGTTTCAGCACCAGCATACTGTCGATACGTTCGCCGGGCTGCGCAGCTTTTTTCGTCGTATCAACTGCAGTAACGATGCGCGTGACTTTCAATGTCTTCTTTTCGGTCGAGACAGTGATGGTTGAAAATTCATTTATCAAAAATGCCGGAAGTCCGCTATTAATATCTCGCGGTAAAGAATCCGTTCTGAACTGAATTCTCAGTGGCTGCGATATAACTGTATCCGGCGCCGTGACAAACCAACGCACTGTGTCTTTGGTTGTTCCGTTGAATGACGTATCACCGTCGGCGCCCACATTAAAAATATGAAGCGGTGTGACATCTTGCGAAGTGCCGTCAAACAATATAACACCGGTACTGGAAGTCCGTGCAAAACCTTCATTGATCACTTTCGCCCTGATAACAAACGTTTGACCTCTAGAAACAAACCGGTCGGTTGCACTAAGCGGTTCGACAATATCCGCTACGAGTCTTAGTTTCGCCCGCGTTTGAATAACGATTTGACGATCCAAGGAATCTGATTCAGCACTTCCGGTATTTTTATCCGCGCCACTTACAAATACTCGTATGAGATCGTTACGCTGATTACCATTAATATCATTAGGCGCCACGACGCTCCATTGCACCGTCGTATCATTATCGGCAATAATTTTCACACTTGTTTCCTGATCAGCCAAAGTATATCCTAAGTTCGTAGGGATGACGATACTGGCCTGACGATCAGTGAGAGCTCGCAACTGACGGAAAGTAGCCTTCACCGTAAATACCTGATCGGTGGAAATGGTATCCGAACGTGTGCCGGGGAACGTCACGGCAAGATTATTAAAATCGGCTGGGCTAACGACGATTGTCTTGACCGTATCGCTAACGCGGCTGAAGTGCGCTGCCGTACTTGAATTTTCATCGATGGGCAACGTTGTTACGTCTACATAGATATCCGCCGTAGCCGCCATGACCAACAACGCTTGAACGGCCTGATTGGCGACAGTTGAATTCGAAAGTTGTTTTGAATCAATGTCAATAAGGCGTACGTTGCTCCACGATTTTGTCAGCAACTTGTCTGATGATATGGATGAGCGCTGCTGATCATCAAGCGATTGGATAATGCTGAGGAAATTCGGAACGTTGGTCGCAATAACGTTCCAATCCACTTGCGATCCGACGCTAAAGTTCTGGGTCGCCGGGGAACCGTTGAATGTAAATCCTGCAGGCAACGTCACAGTCAATTGACCTCCGGACGCTTGTGCCTGACCGCTATTCGTCACGATCGCACTTAAAACAAATTGTTGACTAGCGGATAAAGTATCATCCGTAGCTCCGACAGGCGCGGAGATAAACAAGTCAACCGACAGGTCCGCACGTCTCACCAACGTCATCGTGAGTGCGGTCGAACTGGCTTTCGTTGTCGTCGTCGTGGTATCAATACCACCAACAGCAACATTAAAATTGAAAACTCCCGACGTATCTTTATTCGCAAAAATTCTCCATGTCACGTAATTGGTATCACTGACCGCAGGGATGATATCCTTGGTCAAACTGTCTGTCGTAGCAAATTCGGCCGGTAAAGAGATCGTCGCTTTAATGCTCGATAATCTCGACATTCCGGTCACTTTTGCCCGTAGTGTGAATTGCTGGAACGACGATACAGTGTTGTCTAATGCACCCGCTGGATCCACCGGTATTAATTCGGTAATCGTCAGATTACCTACTTTTCTGGTTTGAACATTGACTGTATCCATTACGTTCAAAACAGATGATTTTAAATTATTATTAACGTCTCTCGGGAATGACGCATTACCGGTATCAAGCGTTGCGCGTATTAATTCAAAAGCCAATGTCGAATCGTAAGAACGCAAAGTTAGGCTGCCCGTTTGATTTAATATTACATAAACCGTCGTATCCGTTGCACCGGATGGAAAGCGATAAATGATCGGCGAAGTCGGCAGGTCGATTCGCACCAAAGCTGTATCCACGCTTAATGCCGCACTGCCTATATTTGTCATGGTATAATAAAGATTGAAATAGGAACTATCGGATACCACCAGCGAATCCGCACTCATACCGAGAGCAAAAAGATTTAATTGAATTTTTGCCGAGTCTTGTGCCGTCAGCGTCTTGGTATTTCCATCCAACGGATCGACAATCGTCAACGTATCCAACGAGA
>JAIBAF010000032.1 GCA_019695335.1 bacterium | reverse complement strand
TTCTTGAAGGTTTGGTTTCGCCGAATTTACGCGGTTCAAACTGATAGAATCCGTTTTCTTGTTTTTTTAAAAAACCACGCACATTTTTTTGCACTTTTCGTTTTTCATTAGTGTAAGTCAATCTTACAGGCTTACTCATTACAACGACTGAATCCAAGATTGTCGTAGGAGTTTTTCCTGGTTCATACATCCGGATTTCTTTGTGCGCACAACCGGTCAGCAATAGAAGTGCAAGGAGTAATGGAACAGCTTTCATTTCTTTACCAAGCGAATGTTTATTTTTGTGCAGGCCAATATTTTCCATGCATATCGAGCCATGGTCCGTAAGACTCGCCTTTCTTGGAATCGGATCCGAAACGTAAAACGTTGCCGTCGGGATCCTGCACTTGCATTTCGAATGCCCAATAGTAATTGGTCGGAGGGTTACGGATGATCGTGCCGGATTTTTTAAATTCTTCGTGCAGTGCTTCCACATCGCCAACACCGATCCACACCCAAGTACCTGAGTGGCCTTGGTCACCTTCACACAACATAAGATTACACGGCCCGCGGGAAACCGAAGCCATGATCTCAGGCTCTTTCCAGTCAAGCATAAATCCCAGCTTTTCGGAATAATATTGGATGGAAATTTCTAAATTATTTACCGGCAAAATCGGCGAGGCATTATGGAAATTAATAATAGAATGCATAAGCAACTCCTCCAAATGATGAGCGGATATATCAATTTAAAATCATTCGGAGGAATTACAAAGAAATTTTACCAATTACCCTTCATCGGCTGTTTGCCCGTAAACCGGCGGCAGCGGCACATCCAGCAAACGAAGATAAACCGATAATTGTCCGCGATGATGGATCAGGTGGCTGAAACCCATTCCGCGAATCACCGCAAGCCGTGGCATTTCAAAAATAATTTTTTCGCCGTACCGGTAGCGCCACGAGGCCATCATCTGTTCGTCCGATAAAATTTTTAAAACCGCCAGTGCATTGCGAATATTCTTATCAAAAAGTGCGGCTAAATCGGATACGGTATTGACCGGCTGCATCGGGTACTGATTTTTGTCCAATTCATCCTGAGACATCGAGGTTATAAATAGTCCTGGAAGATGAGCAATATGAACTGCGACTTCACCCAACGAACGGGATTTCGGATGCGGTTTCCACGCCATCTTTTCCTGCGGTACGCGTTCCAGCATTTTTCGCGTCGAGATGCTTTCATATTGCAATTCTGCAACCAACGGTTCAGACAATTTCATAAGATTACCCTTTGACTATTTTTAAAGATGCATCATCACGTTTATAGTAATTCCATTGGGATCGTTAATATGAAAACGCCGAACACTCCAAGGTTCGTCTGTCATGGGGTAAATAATTTTTAACCCTGCATGTTGCGCCTTGCGATACATGGCGTCAACGTCTTCAACTTCAACAGTCAGAGCAACCGTGTGATCGTCTGTCGAAGGTGGAATACCTTTAACGAGCGTAACTTGAGCCGTTTCATTACTCGTCGAAATCAACGTGGCAACCCAACCCAAGTCCATTGCCAGTTTTAATTCAAAAAATTCCGAATAAAATTTTTTGCTGACTTCCATTTGATCTGTGACGATATCGGGAACAATTCTGCGGATATTCATAAGACCTCCTTATATAAAGACATCGTGTTTTAAAAACTGAAACAATCCATTCACATATGGCGTAGTAATGATCAATTTTTTTTGATTATTTAAACCTATCTTTAATCCTATGAAACGAAAAACTAAAATTACACTAGTTGCCGTAGTGTTCTTAAGCGTCATTTTGATTGTTTGGAAGATCGGATTTTTTAAACCTGATCCCATCGTACCCCAATCCGGGGTAACTATTCCTTTTGAAATGATCAACAATCATATTCTGTTCAAAGCAAAAGTAAACAATTCACGTGAGTTGTCTTTTATCCTGGACACGGGTAACAAATATACTCTAATCGAAGTGGAAACGGCAAAAGAATTAGGATTGTCATTCAGAGGCGACGTTCAGGTGAAAGGCGCCGGCTCGCAAATATCCACCGGTTATTTTGTAAGTGACGCATCAATGATCATTCCCGGATATGACACTTATGCCGAGCCTGTTACGCTGGCAATTCAGCTGAAACACCTCGCCGCTTCTTTCGGACACGATTTCGATGGTTTGGTTGGCACTGAATTTATTAAACAGTTTGCGGTGGAAATTGATTTTAAAAATCTCACTATGATATTACACGATAAAAACACATTTGCATACGCCGGTAAAGGCGACGCAATTCCCGTCAGGTTGAACGGCGCTGGGCATATTCAAATGGATGCGGAAATCAGTTTATCAAACGAACCTGCAAGCCGCGGTCCTTTTTTAATAGACATGGGGTCGTCCGGTGCTCTGTTATTTAACTCGCCATTTGTCAATGACCGGCAGTTGTTGAATGGCTCCATACCAACCATTCGCGCAATCGGTAAAGTTGGAGCCGGCGGCGCTTCAGTCGGACAAATGGGTAGAATCTCAAAATTGCAGCTTGGAAATTTTGTCATCAGCAATCCGGTCACGCTTTTTTCTCAAGATCAGGCCGGCGCCCATGCCAATCCTTCGGAATACGGCAGCATCGGCATGCAAATCATGAATCGGTTTAATATCGTTATTGATCTTAAACATGATCGTTTATACCTCGAGCCTAATGCGACATTTATCGATTCTTTTGCTTCCGCATTTTGTGGCGGTCTCAGCATTACTGCTGAAGGAAAAGATTATCATACATTCAGAATCAATGATGTTTTGGAAAATTCGCCGGCGTACTCCAGCGGCATACAAAAGAATGATCTGATCGAGTCGATTGACGAAAAACCGGCATCTTTTTATACGCTGACTGAATTGCGTCGCGTATTAGAAAAAACAACCCCTCACAAACTTACGATTTCGCGTGAACATCGAACGACGGATGTCATTTTGATCCCAAGAAAAATGATTTAAGACGCACGTGAATCATTTGTTTTTGAGAAATTTTATAAAAACATGTATCGCATCGTATACCGTATCCGGCTTATCTTTCCAGACAAACGTCGATGCATTCTGAATATCTTTGAACTGAATCAATGAATTTTTTGACGGCGCATCATTCCATGAATCAATATATTGCGGCCGGACATAATTATTGACCGGATCAGAAAGAATTGATTCACTGAAAGTTGGACGCAATATGAGCACCGGACATTGTATTTCCGGAAATCTTACTTTGACATCACTGGCAAAATATTCACACACATAACGTACAAGCACCGGCAAAGGAATGGAAGTGGATTGCTGCCAAAGTTCCATGCCGCGATGGTTGTCGAGAGAATAAATTTCAGGACGAATATTATTTTCATCGTAAAATTTCCGGGTCATGTGTTTAAACCACTTTGGACCTGTTGCTTTGTCAGTAAATAAGATCATCGTATCCAGCGGAAAATCTTTGACTCGCCCGTTCATCGCAACAATGAATTTAGCCGGACCGCCCAAAATAATCACACCCCCGATTTTATTTGGATAATCTTCAGCCAAGCGCAATGCAATCTGCGTGCCTTGGACAAAGTGTCCGACTATGACCGGCTTCTCCAATTTTTCTTTATCGATCAACTTAAGTAATCCAGCGACCGTTCCTTGTGTCCATGTTTGTTCTCCGTAACTCGTTCCTTCAGCAGGCATCGGTGGAGCAGCCGTTTTTCCGTAACCGGCAATCGTAATCGCATACATAGTATACAAATTTTCATTTGTTTCCATGAAATCGTCGAATACAGATGCATCGAAGCCCAAGCCGGGAATGAGAATCAAGTTTTGTTGCCCGTTTCCATACTTTTTTACTGCACCCAAGTCGCCCAAGTGACCGGTTTTATATCCAGGCGTGTGCACAAGATTATTGACGGTACTATCGATTTCCGGGCGAAACTGAGCAAAACCATATTGAATATCCGTAGCCATCGATAAAAAGAAAAAAATACAGAACTTTAACCATCGCATAGGCGTTTCCTTCAGTTGATGAAAAAAAATCAAACAACTTATAAAGATAGGCTCTAAAAGGAAACCCTTCGACCTGATTTATAAAATCGGACTTGAAAAGCCTGATTTTTCAGACTCATGACGGTATTCGGAAGGTGTTTTACCGGTCAGTTTTTTAAAGGCAGAGTTGAATGCGGATTTGCTATTAAAACCAACGTCAAGCGCCAGGCCAAAAACGGAATGTGACTGATATTCAGGGCGATTAACGCGGTCGATAAATTCTTGAACGCGATACGCGTTGATCAGATCGGTAAACGATTTACCAAACTTATCGTTAATCAGTTTCGAAACCTGATGTAGTGGCAAACTTAATGCCTCAGCCAGATCTGCAAGTTTTAAATCGGGATTCACATACAATTTTTCATGATCCATCAAGGACTTCAATTTTTCCAGATACCTCTCGCCTATATCGCCGTCAAACGGCATATAAGTCCGGTATTTCTGCAAAAAATCAGGCGTGATCAATTCAGGATTTAGTACATACGAATAAGCCATGAAATAGATAATTCCGGAAGTGACAACGGTATAGATGTAATTCGTGACCGGGTTGAATTTTCCATGCACTATTACAAAAATATACATCGAAAAGACTGCAGCCAGTAAAAGCGCCAAACACATCGTTAAGCCGGTAAGCCATCGGACACGTGAAGAAACCGGAACAACGTACTTCGCCTGTTGGTGTTCTTGTCTTGCCAAACGAATTCGTTGTGACGTCAAGATAATGTAAATCAGTAAATGAAAATTTTGGGCGGCATATACGATTTTTGGATAAAGCTCGACGATTAAATTACCTGCAAGAAAGGTACGAATAAAAACAATCCAATCTTCGGAATCATTCAGAAACCACGGTATCGCCGTCGTCGCTTGAATTAAAAATGGGAGAAAATGTAACCAATCTTTTCTACGCCATTGAAATCCGTTTACCAAAACGGCTTTGGAATAAAAATATAACAGAGGACCAAAAAGAAACAACGATCCAAAAGACAATCCATAGACTTGAGGAATATAATACAATAACTCAGTACGGATAGCCAAATATCCGAAATTCGATAACATCATCAGAAAAATCATAATGCTGATCAATCGGGAAGCAAGGAAGTTTTTACGACCTTTGATCATGATCAAGGTGATTAAAAATAACCCTTGAGCAATTCCAATTGAAAAAAGCGCTGGCCAAAACATAATATTCCTTGACGATTAAGCTGTTTTCGCTTTGCTGTAAGCTTCTTTCATGGCTTTCAAAATTTCATGGCTATCTCTTTTCAGAATCGTTTCATTGATCAATGTTTTGACAATCCCTTTGTTAGCCCGTCCCATTAAAATCCCCTTTTCCCTAAGCAGATCGTTAAATTTTTTGTAATCGATGGTGCCTTTGATGGTCAGATCGAAGACATTCGTACCATCGGCCATTTTGCCAATCTGAAATTCGTCGGTTTGATTGATCAGCGCAACAAAATCCTCGCCTTTTTGTTTAGTCATACTCAACCGTGTTTCGATGTCTTTAAGATTGTTCAAAGCCATCAGCGCGTAGGGCCAGCTTTGGAACATCGTACCGCCGTATACTTTAATCCAATGCGGCATCTGATCGATAACCGGCGCATCGCCGCACAATATCGCGCCGCCACCGCTTCCGAGATATTTGTATAATGAAATATACACCGTATCGAAACACGACGCATACTCTTTAATGGAAACTCCGGAGTACGACGAAGCGATGTGCAAACGCGCGCCATCCAGATGTAATTTGAATCCCTGCTCTTTACAGTACGCCGAAATTTTTTTCATTTCATCGAATTTAAATACCTGGCCGTCCATGCGGCGAACAGGATTCTCAATGGAAATAGCGCCGATGCCGCTTTTGAAAACTTCACCCTGATTATGATAGTCGACGGCCTCTTTCAATTCGTCCAATGTAAAATTGCCTTGTCCTTTGGCCAACGGAATCAGACGCTTGCCATGAACCGATTGTGCCGCATCCGCTTCGTCTCTGAAAATATGGCTCGTTTCCTGAACAAAAATTTTGGTGTTATTTCCGCTCAGAATTTTTAATGCCAACTGATTCGCCATCGTGCCGGACGGAACGAAAATCGCCTTTTCTTTTCCGGTTACGGCGGCAAAAGCCTGCTCCAGTGCAGCCACAGCTCCGCCCTGCCCGTAGAAATCGGCTTGATCTTTGGTGGCTTTTGCAAGTTCATACAATTTTTTAGAATAAAACTCCGGGTCGGTATAATTCCGATCGCCGTCAAAGAAAAAATTGATTTCGTCCGCATTAAATGCAGGCAATATCAAAGAAGCGATGGCCCCTGGAAAATTAAATATGGTTGGAACAGCAGCTATGGCCGTTCCTTTCAAAAAAGCCCTGCGACTACTCATACGGTTGTATCCTAATAATTATAGATGTTACATCGATAAAAATGATTGTACGAACTCGCGTCGAAGATTGCCACGAAAAACTTTACCTCTTTGGTTCAGGGCTTGTTTTTTTCTCTTTTTTTTACAAGTTTTCGGCATGTTTAAAACAGTTATTCTATACGGCATCGCCATGGCGGCATTGATTGCTTTACTTAAATTCATCGAGTACCGGTTTTTTGTTCGCGATTTTACACTGGAGATTTATATCGGTGCGGTGGCAGTGATTTTTTCTTTCATTGGCGTTTGGGCTGGACGGCGATTGACACGGGTTAAAGTCATTCTCGCTCGCCCCGATTTTACATGTGATGAGAAAGCCTTACAAAAACTTGATATCAGTAAACGTGAATATGAAATACTCGAATTGATAGCACAAGGATTATCCAACCAAGAAATAGCTGACAGACTTTACGTTTCCATCAATACGATTAAGACTCATTCATCCAATCTTTTTATGAAATTAGACGCCCGGCGGCGTACTCAAGCAATCCAACGGGCCAAAGAACTTCGTATCCTCCCTTAAATCTGCATCCTTAAGCTGATTTGCCCTAAAATCATACTTTTGAGTGATGCCTTTCGGGCGCATCTACCTTATATTTTGGTAAATTTTTTTAAAAAACGGAGAAAACTATGCGCAAGATAGTATGGACATTTGGATTATTGTGTGGAGGCCTGATCACGATCTTTTTATGGGTCATGATGTTTTTCATGGAAAAAGGCGTTCTAACTTTCGACAATGGCGACCTTGTCGGCTATGCCAGCATGATCGTATCTCTGTCTATGATCTTTTTTGGAATCAAATCGTACCGCGATCGGCATCAAAACGGGTCTATTAAATTTTTAACGGGATTGCAGATCGGCCTTTTAATCTCGGTGATTGCATCACTCATGTATGCTACCGGTTGGGAAATTTATTACCAAAGCAGCCCCAACGCTAAAAATAATTTTATGAATGAATATGCGGACTATTGTGTTAAAAAAATGAAAAACGAAGGCGCTTCGGAAGCGGATATTGAAAAAGCAACGAAAGATATGGATGGCATGAAGGAAATATATAAAAATTTCCTGCCTAGATTTGGAATTACGTTGATGGAAATATTTCCAGTCGGCCTTGCCGTCTCGCTGATCTGCGCCGGTATATTACGTCGGAAAGAAGTTTTACCGGAATAAGGGTTTCTATTCAGCACCGGCCGATTTGAGTAATTCGACGATCTCTTTGTTTCCTTTTTCATTGGCTAATGCAAGCGGCGAGACGACACGACCGATCATTGTAGGAGAACGTTTTGCCTTCAAATCGGTAATGATTTCTTTAAATTGAACGGATCGCTTATTCAGATCAGCTCCGGACGCGATCAGCGTTTTTACGATTTCCGGCTCATTACACTGGATGGCCAGCAACAAAGGAGTAAAACCGCGCCAAGCAGCGTTAACCGAAAAATTCAGAAAAGCATATTGGTTAAGATCGTATCCGTATTCTTTCAATTTTTGAATGCGAACGGTATTACCGCCTTCAATCGCTGCACGTAAAATATTAGGAAACCCAAGAAGCAGGTAACGCGATTCACTATTCACAACGGTATCCTGCATACCGTCTTTCAATAACCAAGTCCTGATCGAGAAGTCATCGTAAGACCGTGTAAGCCCGTTATAATAACGAAAGACACTTCCGTTAGGCTCAAGCATTGGCCGCAGCGTATCGACCAAAGTATTTTTTTCCGCCTGAGAGCTTTGTTTTATAGATTCTATGATGGTCGCTGCAACTGAAAACAAGGTTCCGTATGAAACATCCTCCGTGCATTGTATTAAAAAATGTCTCCCACCGCTAAATCCGATTTTCATCAGTTCGTACTGAATCCAATCAAGCTCTTCTTTTAACTCTTTGAGATCATCCGACACCGGAACAAAAATCGACGGTGACCAGCCTTCATTTTCGCCCGGAGCAATCACCTCAAAAGTTGAGCCAGCGGATTCATTATTCAAAGAAGCCCGACATTCAGCTGGAGGAGCCCATCGATTAGAAACGGAAAGTAACGCACCTTTCGGCGTTATAATAATTCGATGTAACAATCCTATTCCTTGATCGGAAATCACCGGAATTTCAATCCTCGATCCATTTTTCAATGTCCCACGCAATCGGATCTCACCAAAATGAGCAAATTGGCTGCTAAAAATTATTTTAAAAACAAGCTTATATGATAATTGCGGTGGCATTTCAACAAACAAGCGGCCATAAAAATTTTTATTGGAATGTTCTGCCGAATCCACCATCTCTTGTTTAAGTTTGTCCAGTGTATCAGACAGAGTGCTCATTACATAGCTTACCTCTTCGATTTCATCCTGAATCCTAGCTATCGGTTGACCATCAAAAAGAATCAATGAATCATTCGTTGTGACCGTCACACTAAAACGATCCTTGGGCGGCTGTGAACACCCGCAAAACATTATCGCGGTGATGAACAAAAACATGATGGATTTCATACAATCCTCCGCAAGTTTTTAAAAAAGTTTATAAGATATTGAGTCAGAAGAGCTGTCAAAACTAATACTAATTAGATCAACGTTCAGTATAAAAAACTCAACGCCGTCGTCACTGCGTTCGCGCTAAGTACGATCCAAAACGTGCGTGTCCAGGAATGACCCAGAAACCATTTTACTAAAATCCATTCGGCCGTTATAACGCCTGTCTCTACGATCAGCAATAATCTGATCACGTGTCCGCCTTTATAATCCGGCAGGCTCAGCGCCCACGAATGGTAAATCCACACAGCCAACGGTTGTGTCAGCGTATTGACCAGAATGCAACACCCTAAGAGCCTGATCGGAAAGCGCCGGATCCAGGCTAGCCAGATTATATACTCCACCGACACGGTAATCAGCCATGCTATCAACGTATTTTCATTTATAAAATTTTGCATCGGTTATTGTAACATTGAAGAGCGCATCGTTTGAATTCAACGCTGATACGTTCTTTTATTCGTTCCATCTCCCGGATTTTAATTTCTATTTCCCGGGTCTTTTTTCGTGCAATTTTCAACATAGCATTACAGGTAACGGTGTCCGTCTCCCAAGCTTCCAGAATTTTTTTGATTTCCGTAAGCGTAAAGCCGTACGCTTTGATTTTTTTAATACGCTGGAGGCGCAGAATGTCTGTATCGCCGTATTGCCGATATCGGTTTTCGCCGCGTGAAAGATTTTTTCCGATCACCCCTACTTTTTCATAAAAACGAATTGTGTCGCGGCTAAATCCGGTTTTTTTTGAAACTTCGCCGATGAACATAAAAAACCTCTTGACTCTGGACTATACTCCAATCCTTATATTGATCCGATAAATTATTAGATCAAGGAGCAAGTCATGAATTGGAAAATTATATTAATTAGTTTAGTCGTTGTTGCTTTGGCTTTATTGTGTTTTCTACCGATTTTAAAAAACAGGTTCACGCCTGCCGATCCTTGTTGTGCGGATGAGACGAATGACAAACCTATTGTGGCTTGCAAACTTAATAGCGCCGAACAAGTTAAACGAAGCAAGGAAATCAAACAAGAGCTTTTGTCCAAAAGCACCGATGTGAACGAGCTCACCGACGGCTTCGAATGGATTTTCGATGCATCCGACGAGACGGCCAACCAGCTGATTGATTTTGTAAATTTTGAAAGAGATTGCTGCGCCTTTTTTACGTTTACTATGATATTTCCACCCGATAAAAAAATTATCCGGCTTCAAATTACAGGAGAAAAAGACATTCTAAAAAGTGATTTCTTTCAAGACAAATAATATGTCGGCAAAGCTATTAAATTTTATGCAGCCTCATTTTGCTTTTTCAAGCTTTCAAATAAGAACCAGACAAATGCCAACAGATACAATGCTTTTAAACCATCCGGCGCATTACCCGGAAGTAAAATGGTATAAATTTCCACTGCGACGACGATTGACATAGATATAAAGCCAAAAATTCGCGTAACGCCCTTGCTATCCACGAACAACAGTATTACCAACCAAATAATAAAAACATCGCACAATCCTCGTTCCAACTCCTGCCCTAAAACATTGAGTGCAATATTTGAAAGGCGTTCATGGCCGATCAAAAAGCTTAATCCTTGTGTAAAAAATATTACAGACAAGGCGGCAGTTGCAGCCGAAGCGAGCATGTTAGCCCATTTCGCGACCTTAAAGTCAAATACGGCAAATGCACTGAATGCAAAGCCCATGGCAAATATCCAGTGAATAAGCGCTTCAACGCCGCGGTCAAAAAAAATTTGATACAGTACTGCGACAGGAACGGCTGATAGAAAGCTAAGCGAAGAAGCAAAGCCGCGTAGTGATTTCATTTGGACGCTCTTTCTTGCTAGTGGTCATCAATGTGGCGACAGTATTTATTTCATCAATTTATACCAAACATAACTACCGAACAAGATGAATTCAAAAAGTCAATATCGTTCAAGATTTTTACATTGGCATTTATATATTGCTATTAGCAACATACTCTTGTAAAATTTTTTACCCTATGAATGTTATCCCTATTAAACTGTCAGAACCTTTTGCTCCAAGAGCGCTTGGCTATCTCGGCCATTGGATGATCGACGAATGGAGTTTTAAAATTTATACAATCACCTACCATTCTAATACACAAGCAAGTTCAGAATATCTTACTCTTGTCAAAAGATTGTGGAAAAAAATTCCCGACGTGTCCAAAGTTTCATCGTATGGAATTGGATTTATTATTTTACACAACGGGTGGAACGCCAATTTTATTTCCTTTAATTGGTTTGCTGATGAAAATATGATCGTCACGCATAGTTTTGTTGCGCCGATCGATCATCCGCTGGATTACCGTTTCAATACGCTTACCGGTATGAATATGTGTGTGTGGGATTGTGCCGTGATATGGCAGGAGCGCAGCGCATGGGTGAAATGTATCATGTCTGATCCTCAGCGCCCTGATGTTGATGGTTACATGAATTCAATTGCAACTAATATGGATGAATTAGGTTGAAATTGTGCATCTCATTTTTAAATCCAAAAAAAAACTTTCCTCGTGAAGTTTTATAATCTCATTGTCTGCTGCTGTGCACTGATCGCACCGGCTGTTCAATCGCAAACGTTCAGCATCAGCTATTTAGGCAATATGGGTGTGCTGATCCAGGACGAAAAACAATCGCTGATCATTGACGGGTTGCATAGTTTTTATGATTCGCTGTATATGTATCCGCCTCAATCGCTGGTTGACTCAATTATAAATCGACAAGGACGTTTCGAAAACACGCGCTCGCTATTCGTCACGCATCGCCACCGTGATCATTTTGAGCCTTCGTTAACGTTACGTTTTTTGAAACATCCCGATGCCCGCGCATGTGTTCCGCAACAAGCGGCCGATTCAATGGCGTTATATGAAGATTTCTCGTTGGTTCGGAAACGTGTCTTCTCATTAAAACCAGCCGACAGAGACACGCTGTCGGGCATGCCTTATACGGTTATTGCACTAAATATTCCACACTCCTCTCCACAACGTCATCACGCCGTACAAAATATCGGATATATTATCGATATAGGTGGAAAAAAAATACTTCATGTCGGGGATATGAATGCGGATGGTCAGGTTTTGAAAGCGCTGAACCTATTACACGATAACATCGATATCGCGATCCTCCCTCTCTGGGTGGTGTACGATGCCGATAACCGTAAGTTGGTCGAACAATGGATTCACCCCAAATCAATCATCATTACCCATATTTATCCCGGTGAGAAAGAAAGTGAACTGATTGAATTTGAACAGCAGATTCCCGGTTCCGTGATCTTTTACAAACTCTATCAAACCGTTCGTTTCTAACCGTCTTTGACTGCAAGATCGTTCAAGACTCTCCCCTCTCATTTCAATATATTCCATCCGAACCATATAAAACACAATTTAGAACATGATCTATTTATTGATCTGCCTGATAGTGATCGGATGGGAGCGTGTAGAAAATTTCACCAGCGACGGCTCTTCGAAAATTGTCTGGCGTATTGATTATACTTCTCCTCTGGACGATTGGATTAATCACATCATTCCGACTCGCGATGGTAATTTTGTAGCCGTGGGTTTTCTAAATCGCGACGACACCAAATCCGATTGGCACAGCCTGATTTCAAAATTTACTCCCAATGGAAAAATCATTTGGACACGCGAACATGGCATTGGCGGTGGCGTCGATGCTTTCTGGGCGGTAACGGAAACGTACGACAGCCTATTTGCCGTCGGCGGTTTTACAACCCGCATTGGTCACGGAGGCATCGATGCTTATTCAGCCATTCTTACTCACGACGGGTATATTATTAAAGAAAATGCCTTCGGCGATTCACGGTACGATCGCGCTACGGATATTGCACCGGCATTGGACGGAGGATTTATCCTGGCCGGTTTTACCGAAGGCGACAGCACACGAAAGCGCGACGTACTGTTGATTAAAATTAATAATGGCGGAATTGAGCAATGGCGCAAAACGTATGGCGGACCCGAAAATGATCAGGCGCTTTACATTGAACCCACGACCGACGGCGGCTTCGTATTAACCGGTACCACCGAACACAATACCAATACTGATGTCTTGTTCATCAAAATCAATCAAGACGGAACAGAAGTGTGGAAACAAGAAGTCGGCACGGACGGTGGAACCGACATACCGCATAGTTTACAGATTTATCCCGATGGACGTATTCAAGCAGCCGGATATACCAGCAGTTGGAATGCAGCGGTCAATGATATGATGGCCATAACTCTCAGACCAACAGGCGAAGTATTACGCGTAGAGATCTTTGGCGGTTCCGAAGACGACCGGGTGATGATGAGTCATATTGATTCTTCAGGACGCTGCTGGCTGACCGGCTACACAAAAAGCGCCGGCGCCGGCGAGTGGGATATTTTTGTGACGCGTCTCGATTCAACAGGAAGTTTTGAAGGTTTCGTTTCAACATTCGGAGGGTCCAAGAGCGATTATGGTACCGCCATTTTACCGATGACGGACGGTTCGCTGTTGATCGGCGCCTACTCGGAAAATATCGGATTCGGGCGGCAGGATGCCTTAGTTATGAGAGTAACTCAACCCAATTGGAGCAAAACGGATCCCCGATTCAACAAAAAACGCATTCAATAATCATTCACTTTATCGGAAAACAAAATGAAACGATTTATCTGTTCACTTCTCGTCATACTTTTGGGATGTACATGTTCAGGGTGGTCTCAAAAACAGGAAACGGCTCGCACGTATGTTTGTATTCCGTGCGGTTGCATCCGCGACGGTGAAATTTTTACTAAACAGGGGATGTGTCCGTCGTGCGGTATGTACGTTGTCGACAAAGAAACCGGCATAGCTCCGCCGCTTGAACCGAAGAAAATTGCCGACGGCGTTTACGTCATTCACCACAATGCCGCGGCCACGGGATTTCCTCAAGGCAACACCACGGTTATCGTCGGCGAACGCGAAGTGTTGGTAGTCGATGCCTGTTTTTTACCGTCCACCGCACGCGAAGACATTGCAAAAATAAAAACGTGGACGGACAAGCCGGTACGCTATCTTGTTAATACGCATTGGCATTACGATCACACATGGGGTAACAGTACGTACGCCGCGGCGTTTCCATCCATCGGTATCATCGCTCACAAAGTGACGCTGGAAGAAATGGAAGGCTTCAATAAAGAGTGGCTGATCCGGTATCCGAACGATTTGAAAAAACTCAAACAAAAAGTCGAATCGGGAAAAGATGAGAATGGAAATCCTCTTAAAGAAGATGCAATTAAAGCGATTAAAAACGATATCGCTGCCCGTGAGAAAGTTGTCGCTGAATTTGTCAATTTCACCGACCGGCTTCCGAATCTTTCTTTCGAAACGGAATTAAATATTAATCTCGGTAACCGTGAAGTCCAAATTAAACACATGGGACTCGGCAATACCGCCGGTGACGCGGTCATTTTTCTTCCGAAAGAAAAAATTCTTATCACGGGTGATATTCTGGTTTATCCGACGCCGTATTTATGCAGCGGCTATCCATCGGAATGGAATGGAACGCTTCAGCGCATGGCCGCGCTTGGTCCGGTACAGATTGTTCCGGGGCATGGGGAAATTTTAAATGATATGTCTTACCTGAACCAGATTGTTCGTTTATTGACCACGACTGTTTCCGAAGTCCGCCGCGTATTTTACAAACTGGGTAATGGCGCTCAACTTGAAGATGTGCAAAAAACCATGGATCTGGCGGCCATACGGAAGGAGTTTGCAGGCGATGATAAATATCTTGGCGATTTTTTTGATCGCACTGTTCAGGGTTGCTTAATTCGGGATGCGTTTTACGAAGTCAAATTGCGCTAAACGACCAAATCCCTGAATGAAAATTCATCATAGCTGCCGTGAAAAACTCACATATTAAAAGAGCAATATCGTTCAAGACCTTTATCTTTGATTTAATTATTGTATTTGGAACCTAATTTCTTGAAAAACATAAATCGAGGATACGTATGAAATCGCTCTCACTCTTGGTAGTGTGCATGACTTTATCACTCACCGCGCAGGAAAAAACCGATACATCTTTTTTTAATTATTTTCCAACGATTACGGCGGACCGTCTCGCCGGACATTTGTATTTCATTGCTTCCGATCTGACGGAAGGGCGCGAAACATCAACGCGTGGCCAGAAAATTACCGCCAACTATATCGCCAATCAATATCGCATGATGGGAGTCAAGCCGATGGGCACGGTCAAAACGACCGATCCTTTCGCCCCGGATATTTACTTCCAGCCGTTTTCGGTTTACAAACGCGCAAAACCTAACAGCACGATTGAAGTACGCGTTAACAATGCAGCCGTGATCACCAGTTCTTTTTCACTCGAGCATCAGGACGATCTGGCCTATTTTGCTTCCGGTGAACCGAAAGACGTGCAGGCGGGTATCGTATTTGCCGGATACGGTATAGCTGCCGATTCATTGAAATACAACGACTTTAAAGCGCTGAGCTCGCAAAAAATTTCCATTACCGGCAAATGGGTGCTGATCTTCGCCGACGAACCGCTGTTGAACGATTCTACCAGTCTTCTGCCGACAGCCAATAAAAAAGTTTCCGCATGGTCAAAACTGTTTCTTACGAAAATAACCTCCATCATTCAAGCGGGTCAACCGGCAGGAGTTCTCGTCATCGGCGATCTTAGCCCGCGCCAGAAGCTGAGCATCCGCCAATTGGCGGCGCAAACGCTGCCGCAATTTGATCGTATCGGCGGCGTCACATTGAAGTCGGACAATTCGAGCGCTTTCTTACCGCCTACTTACGTGGTATCGTCACAATTCGCCGATGCTATTTTGAAAAATACCGGTTATACGTCCGCTTCCCTTCAACAAGCGATCAATAAAAATCTGAAACCGGTTGTCATGAATGTCAAAGACGTTGAGGTCGTGGCAAAGGGCGAGCATTTCGATGCTTTACCAACGGAAAACGTTTTAGGTTATATCGAAGGCTCCGATCCGATTCTGAAGAACGAAGTTATTGTCGTGTCAGCACATTACGATCATCTTGGGAAAAATGATGATCACCTCGGTCACGATCAGCAGCAAAAAGATCAGATTTTTAACGGCGCCGCCGATGACGGTTCCGGCACGGCCGCCGTGCTGACTATTGCACAGGCTTTTATGAATGCCAAAAATGCCGGACAAGGGCCGAAACGTTCTATTCTATTTTTAAACACTTCCGCAGAAGAAAAAGGAATTTTAGGTTCACGTTTTTACACGGTTGATCAGCCGGTCATTCCTCTGGAACGCACAGTGGTTAATATCAATATGGACGGTGTCGGCGGTATCGATCTCAAACATCCGACAAAAAGTAAAAACTACATCTATCTCGTCAGTTCGCCGGTTTTATCCAAATCATTGGTTGACATCAATTCAACTGCAAACAAACTGATCAATGACGGACTGGAAATTACACCGAATGCGTTTCCATCGGATCATATTAATTTCGCAGTCCAGATGATCCCGTATTTGTATTATTCAACAGGATTGACCGAGCATTACCACAAAGTAACCGACGAACCTCAGACCATTGATTATGAACACCTGGCACGTGTGACGCGGTTAGTATTTGCGACCACATGGACCATTGCAAATAAACCAAATTTGAATTTGCCAGACCGAACGAAATTCAAAATCAACGGGTATATTTGCCCGCCATGTAATCTACCCTGTGATAATATTCATTTTGATAAACCGGGTGTTTGCCCGGTTTGCCAGATGGCGCTCGCACCCAACGTGTTACAATAAACTATTAATCACCAATTAACCACGAAAGAAAAAATGATGAGCCGTTCGGTTTGCTTGTTTTTATGTTTGCTATGCTTTTTGTCGTGGAATATACAGGCACAATCTACTTCAATTAAGATTGCTGACAATGTATACGTTATCCGGCATCAGCCTGCTCCGAATGGATTTCCGCAAGGAAATACCACTGTGATCATCGGCAACCGTGAAGTGTTTGTCGTCGATCCCGGGTATTGGGCATCGACGGCGCGCGAAGACATCCGGCAAATACGAACCTGGACCAATAAACCCGTTCGGTATGTACTGAATACTCATTGGCATCACGATCATTGTTTCAATAACGCTGTATATGCCGATTCATTTCCGGGTGTCGGAATTATAGCACACGAAGAAACCAAAGCGGACATGGATCTGTATGTCGGTACTGCATTAGCCCGGCTTGTGGACGGAATCAATAAATCCAAAGTCCAGCTTCAATCGGGAAAAAATGAAACCGGCAAGACTTTGAACAAAGATGAGCAAACGGAAATCGAACAATCGATCGCTCAGCGTGAAATCGTGGTCAATGAATGGAAACCCCTGACTTACCAGTCGCCCAGCATCACTTTCACGCAAGATATGAATTTTGACATTGGAGGTCGAGAAATTTATGTCCGATACTTCGGGAGAGGCAATACAACCGGCGATGCCATTGTATATCTTCCAAAAGAAAAAATCGTTATGACGGGTGATTTATTGGTTCATCCAATGCCGTACACGTATGACGGTTATCCGAGTGAATGGATAAAAACGTTAGACCGTATCGCCGATTTAAATCCGGAAACGATTGTTCCGGGACACGGCGAAGTTTTTCGTGATAAAAAATATCTGACATTGGTGACGAATTGGATGAAAAGCGCTGTCACCCAAATGAATGAGCGCTTAAAAATTGTCGGACCGGCGGAGTTTCGTTCGTTTGAGGAAGTCAAAGGTCACGTCGATTTATCAGAATTTCGCGATGACTTTGCCGGTAACGACCAAACTTTGGGTGACCGGTTCGATCAGGCGTCGGCTCTTTTGATCAAGCTTGTTTTTAAAGAAGCAGCATTAAGATAATGTCATATAATATGGAGATGCGATCATGAAAAAAATCAATCACTCGTTCATTCACATGTGTGTATGCCTGGTGATGGGCTTTTCAGTCGTGTTCGGTTCCGATGATCATCCTGACAATGTCTTAAATATCACCGCTAATTTTACAGCCGGTTCGCCGGAAGTGTTGTCAATTGGTGAACTCGCCTTCGGGCCTCAAGGCATTTTATTCTTTGGCGATGCCGACGGCGATGCGCTTTTTGCAATTGACACGAAAGATACGCAGACGGCAAACAATTATGAATATTTTGACGTACTGAGTATCGATAAGAAACTGGCTGCATTGGTTGGAAAAACCCGCGACGACATCACGATCAACGATATGGCCGTCAACCCACTCTCTAAAAATGTTTACCTCTCATTAAGCGTAACTCAGAATGACAAACGCATGCCTCTGCTGATCAAAATGGATCGCGAGGGAAAACTAACGGAAGTTGCGTTAGCCAATATTTCTTATTTTAAACTTCCCATTACAAATGCCCTTCCCAAAGATAACGCACGTCATGAAAGTACGATTACTGACATCGTCTATTACGACGGCAACATTTATTTTTCGGGATTATCCAATGAAGAATTTTCTTCGACGCTGCGCAAAGTTACATTTCCGTTCAAAGAAAAAACGGCTACGGCCACAGGGCTCGAAGTCTATCATGCATCGCATCACAAATTTGAAACACGTGCGCCGATTACGTCGATGATGCCGATTATGATCAATGGCCAATTGAACCTCATGGCGGGGTACGGCTGCACACCCATTGCTCTTTTTCCGGTTGATAAATTAACCGGAGGCAAAATCCGTGGAAAGGCCATCGCTGATCTTGGCGCCGGTAATGCACCGATTGATATGATCTCTTTCGAAAATAACGGCAAAAAATTTGTTCTCATATCCAATTACCATCGCAATATGATGGTTGTCGATTGCGATCAAATTATTGAAGCCCGGGAATTGACGGCCGATTCAAGAGAAAAAGAATTTGAAACCCTGCCGCAATGGCAAAAAGATATCGGCCGGAACGGGCTTTATTTTTCTGCAGGATTGAAATATGTCGACATGTCGTTGGTCGATGTTCTCCAATTGGACAAAATAGACGATACCTATATCGCAATACTTCAGCGAGATTTTTTTACAGGATTATTGGATTTCAGAGCCAGAAAAAAACCTTATTTCTATGATAATTCAAAAAAAGTAGTCAAGTGATTACGATCAAAGACGTTTGATGAAAAATTTATTTTGTTGCATGATCACGGTTTGCGTCTTCTCGTTATCGGCATTTTCGGAGCCTATACATATAGCCATCAACGATGATAAGGCCAGCCCTCATTACGGATCTCTTGAAATTTTCGGAATCGATCTGACGATTTTGGAGAAAATTGAAAAATGTTCGTTGAATACCGGACAATGGCAGCTTTTTTGGGATATCTATATCGGCAATGAGTTGCCCTATTCTGAAAACGATCCTTCAATTTTAGGAGAATATACCATTGAACATGACGTAATCCGATTCAAACCCAAATTTGGTTTTACTGCGGGCATCGGCTACACTGCTTTTGTGGATGTGGGAAAACTGTACGCACTGATCCATGAACCGGTCGAAAATCGTGCGACTAAAATAACTTATACATTTCAAATGGCCGGAGAAAAAAAGCAATCAAACGCAAAAGTTGAAAAAATTTTTCCGACCTCCGATATTCTTCCGATGAATTTACTCAAAGTCTACATTTACTTTTCCGAACCCATGCGTCGCGGACAAGCTTATGATCACATCCGTTTATTCAATGTATCGACGGGGATCTACGAAGAAGATGCTTTTCTCGCCGCACCGACAGAACTCTGGGATCACGAACAGAAACGATTGACTTTGTTTTTTGACCCGGGAAGAATCAAGCGGGATCTTGCACCCAATCTTCAACTTGGGTTGCCGTTGAAAGAAGGATATCAATACCGGTTAGAAATTGATAAAGATTGGAAAGACGTTTATGGTAATTCTCTGACGACATCGTTTGAAAAAAATTTCATTATCGGACCTGCAGACCGCGTATCACCGGATGAAAAAAAATGGACTCTGACCATTCCCAACGCAGAAACGTCACAGCCACTCGTATTGAAATTTAATGAACCGATGGATGAAGCCTTACTAAATCGATTGCTCACAATCTATGATAACGCTGGCAAAGAAGTAGAAGGCAGCATCCAGGTCGATGATCACGAGCAACGCTGGATTTACACGCCTTTGAAACCCTGGCAATATGGAAACTACCAATTAAAAATTGATACCCGACTAGAAGACCTGGCCGGAAATGACATTATGCAATTGTTTGATGTAGACCTTAATAATCTGCTTTATCAAAAAAGAGACGAAAAAGAAGTAGTGTTGACGTTTATTGCTCAATAAGCCTTTTAAGAATCTTACGATTTCAGCAAAACGTTTAAACTCTGACAAGTGTATAGTCTTAATGAAAACTATCATTAACATAATTCTGCTGATGACTATCAGTTTTCAGGCGTTAAACAAACTATGCATTGTCGTTTGTTTTGAAGTCAATCGGCAATATATCGCGGCTAATCTTTGTGAGAATCGCTCCAAGCCTGAAAAAAAATGTAATGGAAAATGTCAGTTGCTTAAAAAGCTGGATAAGGAACAAAAACGCGAAGAAACTCCAACGGTAAAAAAAACGGAATCGTTTTGGGCCGTGTGCCCTGCAATAATGTCATTCATGCATTCGTTTTCTTCGACGACAGAATTTCAGGATGATCGTCGTATTTTTTTCATATCACCTCTATACCGTTCTTTTTTTCATCCGCCTAACGTTTGAAAAGAACGACCATAGCATTCTTTTTGAGTGATCATAAAAGCATAGGAGTTATTTATGTTAAAAATGATAGGAATAGCGTGTGTTTTCAGCTTCCTTTTAAATTTTCAAACACACGCCCAATCAAATACTAAACAACCGTTGAATGCGGCCATATTGCTCTTCGACGGAGTACAAATCATCGACTATACCGGACCATACGAACTTCTCGGCGGCGCGAGATTTAATGTTTATACCGTTGCCGAAAAACGTACGATCACAACCGCTTTCGGAATGAGCGTCAATCCGACCTACATTCTTGGAAATGAACCTAAGCCGGATATCCTTGTGATTCCGGGTGGAGGCAATATTACTCCGGGTGCACAAGGCGAAGGTGTGGGCGCTCAGCTTGAAAACATCACGGTCATTGATTGGATAAAAAAACGAGCGAAAGAATCGCAATACGTGATGTCCGTATGCAACGGAGCTTTTCTATTGGCTAAAGCGGGATTGTTGGAAGGATTGCGTTCAACCACGACTTCTTTTTTCATTAAAGATCTGAAATCGTTTTCACCGAATACTATTCCGGTCTGGGATGAACGCGTCGTCGATAACGGAAAGATTTTAACAACGGCCGGTTTATCTGCAGGCATGGACGGAGCTCTGCATCTGATCGGAAAAATTTTAGGGAAAGCGGAAGCACAGGGCGTCGCTCTTGGCATCGAATACAATTGGCAGCCGGAATCCGGTTATGCGCGCGCCGCTCTGGCTGATACAAAATTACCGGGCGCAATCTATGAAGTTTTCTATTCAGCAAATGCCCGTCTGGTAACAATCGATGGTGACAAGCGCCAATGGAATGAAGTGTGGTTAATTCCTTCTACCAAGCCCGCCAAACAAGTTCTGGATGAAATCAATAAAAAATGGGCCGCCGATCAATCGTGGAATCTCGTAACGTCAAAAGACAATGCCAATTCCAAAAGTGAATGGAAATTAGCCGATAAAAACGGCGTATACTGGCGAGCGACAGTTGAAGTCAAATCAACCGGAACGAATCAATTGAATATTGCGTTTGAAATTAACAAAACCGATAAAATTTCGAATTAATCTTAAGAGGAACCAATGAAAACATTCTTTTATATTTTTTTAATGACATTCACTGTAAGCTGCTTACAAGGCCAGGCTGTAAAAAAACGGAATGTGGCATTTTTTATTTATCAGGGAGTTGAAATTCTGGATTTCGGCGGACCGTCGGAAGTATTTGCGTCCGCATCGACGGACAGCGGTTTTGCATTCAATGTCTTTACTGTAGCCGCAACCACCGATCCGATTTTAAGTCAGCGGTTTATCACCGTCGTTCCCCAGTACACCATCGACAATTGCCCTCAACCCGATATTATTGTTTTACCTGGCGGCAACTCCGGCCCATCAGGCGATAATCCAAAAGTAATACAGTGGCTGCAAAAGGCTTCCAAAAATTCCGCCCTCCTAATGTCTGTCTGCACCGGCGCATTTATTCTGAATAAAGCAGGATTGCTGGAAGGCAAAGAAGCTACAACTTGGTACGGACAAATTGACAACCTGATCAAAGCTGCTCCTAAAACAACCGTGCACCGTAATACCCGGTATGTTGACAACGGACAGATCATAACGACTGCGGGCGTTTCCGCCGGAATTGACGGAGCTTTGCATCTTGTCGAACGACTCCTTGGAAGAGATGTTGCCGCAGGAACAGCCAAGTACATGGAATACGACAAATGGAAACCCAACGAAGGTTTGGTTGTGCAGAAATAATATTCAGAATTAATATAAGGCGATATGATCGATGAGTTTCATAAAAATAGATGACGTACAGGAGCGTGAAGTTGTGCCTGGTTTTATCGGACGTTTTATTCACTCAGATAACATGACTATAGCTTATTGGAACATGAAAGCAGGAGCTGTCATTCCCCTTCATGAACATATTCACGAAATGATTGTCAATGTTATTCGCGGACAACTTCAGCTGACGGTTGGAAATGAAACCCGTGTGCTGGAACCAGGTATCATCGCCATTATTCCAAGTCATGTGCCACACACTGCTACAGCGATTACGGAGTGTTTTGTTATTGACTGTTTTTATCCGGTTCGTGAAGACTATAAATAAGTTATCTGTGCTTTTATGAAATTCATCGATTTTTTCTAATTCGCCAATGATCGGAGCAAAATATGAACCTGAGTTCTAAATGGTATCTACGTGTGATGCTGATCGCGCTTAATTTCGTTTTTTGCAGTTTTAGCGGAAACCCCTTAAGCCTCTTTGATGAATTCTGGCAAGTTTTTGACGACCACTATGCTTTTTTTGAATTGCGTAATATGAATTGGGCTGAACAAAGGAAAATCTATAGACCTAAAGTTAACGCATCAACTACCGATGACGAATTGTTTACGATTTTTAGCCAGATGGTTGATCCGCTTGGTGACGGTCATGTGTCGATTTCAGCAGACGGAAAATATTTCAAAAGCAAAGTCAAACCGGCATGGCTCGTGAACAGCGCCGAGATACAATCATTGATTAATGAAAAATATTTGAAAAATGAAACTCATCGAAAAGGAAAAATAGTTTATGGCATGCTGGACAAAGTAACGGGTTATATAAATATAAACTCAATGGAAGGATACGATGCCGCTGATATCGACGAAGCAACTCAGTTTCTGAAAAGTGTAAAAAAAATCATTATCGACGTGCGGTTTAATGGAGGCGGATACGACACCATCGCACTGGCTTTGGCAGGAAGGTTTACCGATCAGAAAAGATTCGTTTATTCCAAAGAAACCTATTTCAAAGGCCGTTACGGCGAACATCGCGATCTTTACATTAAGCCGGAAGGTACTATTCTGATTCCTCCCAAAATCGTGGTTTTGACCAGCCGTGCAACGGCCAGCGCCGCAGAAATGTTCGTCATGGCCATGCGGGCAATTCCCAGCGCAATCATACTCGGAGAAAATACAAATGGAATGCATTCAGACGTAATGGTGATCAATTTGTCAAACGGGTGGCGTTTAGGACTTTCAAATCAAAAATACATGCTTCCTGACGGGAAAGTATATGAAAAGATCGGTTTACCGCCTCATAAAAGTGCCGCGATGAATGATATTTTGACGGAAAAGAAAGATGCAATTCTCGAAACGGCACTAACTTTATAATCCGAATTCAACCGTTATTAAAAACAAATGGAGTTAATAATCTCATGAATGGTATTCTTTCAATCCCGATTTTATTGATCACGCTGATGTGGTATTTGTCCGGAGTATCATCAGGTATTTGTCAAAATACCTTAACAGTCCACACAGAAAAAAAAGAGAACTATGAAATCAAAACATGGGGTACTGACAGTGTTGAACAAGGTGTTTTTTTGATTCCTGATAATAATTCTTTCTTGCTGACCGGGGTGACTTACAGCAATCGCCAACCGCAAATCACTTTTAATAAAATCACTTCTGATATGAATGTACTTTGGACAAAAGTTTTACCGGATCGGCATTTTCGGTTCTTATATTCCGGAACCAAAGCTCACGACGGAAATTATATTTTTTCAGGCTTTATCCGAAAAGAAGGCGAACGTCAGTTGGATGCTATGATCGTAAAAGCGGATCAGTCCGGTGATACGCTATGGACATTACTATTAGACGGACCCAAAGAAGAACGCGCATACGATATACGTCAGACCAAAGATAAAAATTATATCGTTGCAGGTTTGACGTCGTCGTGGGACGCCGGAAACCTCGATGGGTTATTATTTAAAATCAACGACTCCGGGCGGGTTATCTGGAAAAAAACTTTCGGCGAAGAAAAATTGGATAAATTTTATAATACCATGGAAATGGAAAACAGCGACTTATTGATTTCGGGAATCACCAATGAAAACTACCCGCAGAATTCGGATATATTATTGTATCGCGTTACGACCGATGGTGAATTCATTTGGAAAAAAATCATTGCGACATCTAAAGGTGAATTCCCATCCGTAGTCACCGAACTCAAAAACCGTCAAATCTTTATAGCGGGTCACACGTTGGAAAAGTCAGACAGTTTAGGAGCATTGCTGTTCATGCGACTCGATGAAAAAGGCGAGGTCATTGCAAAAACTATATTTCAAACTGCTGAAGATATAAAACTGGAAAACGGAATCTTTACCAACGACGGCCGATTTATTGGAATTGGATTTATAAGGAAACCATCAACTGACACACGGGACATCGTCTTAATCAAATATTATATTGAAACTGAAAAATGCCAGGTTAGTAAAATCGAATTTTCCGAGTTGAATGACGAAGTCTATAATATTCAGCAAATCAGTAAAAACCTTTTTCTAATTGCCGGACAAACGATGAGGAATAACGGCGATAACTTACTGATCAAATGGAAAACCGAGTAATTAAGTTATTCAAATAAGTAATTTAAATTTGAAAGCGTTTATGAAATTGCTACGATTTTTTCTAATAGCTGCAATGATAGGAAAAAGTTTAGCGGCTCAATCGGAAGTTAAGAGTGTGAGTATTTTTCTTTTTGACGGCGTTCAGATCATCGACTATACCGGCCCTTATGAAGTATTGGGCTATGGTTTTAATGTTTTTACGGTCGCTCAAAAAATGGATACGGTCCTAACCAATATGGGTATGAAAGTGATACCCGATTACGATCTGGAACATTGTCCCCATGTCAATATTCTGTTATTGCCCGGCGGGTTTGGCGTAGAAAAAACACGTCAGGAATCATCGGTGATTACTTGGATTCAGGAGCGAGCAAAAAAAGCCGATTATGTCATGTCTGTATGCAACGGCGCTTTTTTTCTGGCCAAAGCCGGATTGCTCAATGGTCTTGAAGCCACCACTACCGCGGGTTATATCGACGAACTCCAGGCCGAAGTACCTTCGGCGCGTCTGGTAAGGAATAAACGATTCGTCGATAACGGAAAAATCATCACCACGGCAGGCCTGAGTTCCGGTATCGACGGATCGCTGCATATCGTCGGTAATATCTATGGAAACGGCTGGTCCAAAGTTTTTGCTCGCTGGCTTGAGTTTGATTGGAATCCGGATTCTAAATATGCGGCTGCTTCCCTTGCCGATTGTAATACCTCGAATATAATGCGCTTGCTTTTGCGTCAACTCGACGGAACGCCTTTGACTTTTGATGGCAATAATGATCGATTTGAAAGCATGGTCCAAATCAATTCAAAATTATCCATGGAAGAATTGTCGAACCAAATTAGTAAAGTCCTGACAGAAAATGAAAAATGGAATAGGATCGATCCGGACAAAAAAGATCAAGGCGAATGGAAGTTTATAGGCACCGATAAAAAAGCATGGGTAGGTTATACTGACATCAAAAGAGGAAAGAAAGCGGATGAATTTATTGTAAAAATCACCATTCATCATGAACTATAATTTCATGACATATGATCTATACATGAACAAATATTTATGAAAAGATGGATTTTAACAAAACAAAGATTCTTCTTCAAATTGGTTACTACATTTCTCCTCATACTATCGTGCAATAACACGAAGCCAAATTTCCCTGCTGATGACGAGGATGAAGTAATGATTGCCGCAGCAAAATTCTGCAAGGCAAGAGAGGCCATGGACAAAATGGCGGTGCGTCCATTTCTCACTGATAGCACAATTTCGGTTGACATGAATGGAGTATCCAGGCCTTACAAGCGCGGTGAAAGTGATATATGTGAATTTGAAAAAAGAACAAACACAATTTGGGAACATGAAATTTTGTGCGCCAATGACAATGTCGTAACAGTAGTCGCAAAAGAAACAAGTGACTTTTATAACCTCCTCAATCTTGGAGCCCAGATTGAAGTTTTGGATCTTCATATGTATGAAGGAAAAGTCGCAAAACTTGTTATGAAGACAATAACTACCTACAAGAGCAGTCAAAATGTTGAATATTCAGGATTCAAACGCTGGCTGTTTTCTCAAAAAAATATTTCAGAGCCTGAGCTTATCAAACCTGATTCCACATTATATTTTACTGGAAAAAGCGCGCCCCGGATGGTCTTTTGGCTGCAAAAGTGGCGTCAATATTCAGACAGTATATCAACTGCAGAAATGAAACGATAGAAAGATTTACTTTAAAAAGTTGTACCTCATATTGAAACGACTGGTGTTTGGCTATGATTCGAAATTATCTCAAAATCGCCATCCGCAATTTCCTGAAATATAAAACCATTAGTGTCATCAATCTCTTAGGCTTCTCGATAGGAATTGCGGCTTTTATTCTTGTGGTACGTTATGCCGTGTATGAGTGGCAGTACGACCGATATCATCGCCATGCTGATCGGATTTTCAGACTCGTCAGCGATATAGCACGATCGCCTGTACCCTCCGGGCCTTCCATGCAGGCGGAATTACCCGGAATTGAAAAAGTCGTCCGCCTAAGCCAGAATGCCGATTTTTTTATCGGCATCAATCCGGAAAAACAATTTCGTGAACGATTCTACCTGGCCGATTCCGCTTTCTTTGAAATTTTTTCATTTCATTTCATTCATGGCTCCGCAACGTCAGCTCTGAAAACACCTGAATCCGTTGTATTAACGGCATCGACTGCATTACGTTATTTCGGTACGATCGATGCCATGGGCAAAAATATTCCAATCACATATTCCAATCGTGAATATCTGCTCAACGTTACGGGCGTCATTGATGATCCTCCGGTTCAGTCTCATTTTATTTTCGACCTGATCGGTTCGTTTAAGCTTTATGAAAACCACTCAAACGACCTTCAGGTGTATGATAATAATCTCATCTATACTTATTTTTTACTCGAATCTTCGAAATCATCGGCACACATCAATGATCAAATTGAAGCGTTTTACGCACGCCATGGGGTACAACCCGAAGAGTTCAGAAAAAAACCTTTTTTACAATCTCTTCTGGATATTCATTTGAGTTCAGGCGGCTTGCGATTCGAGATTTCGCCGCAAGGCGACAAAATGTACGTACTGATGTTCGTTTCGATAGCTATTCTGGTTTTGGTTATTGCCTGTATTAATTTCGTCAACCTTTCAACTGCCCGCTCATCCAAACGTGCAGTTGAAGTTGGCATGCGCAAAGTTTTTGGGGCCGAACGCCGGCAACTGATCCGCCAATTCATGAGTGAGGCTGCGCTTACCTCCTCTACGGCTGTATTGATAGCGCTTGGGCTTACCGAACTTTCTCTTCCGATGTTTGAATCGTTAGTCGAACGAAACCTTTCTCTTGATCTATCGTCGGGATTATGGATGTTTCCGGCTTTGGTTTTGTTCATTGCCGTGATGACTTTTGCTTCCGGAAGTTATCCTGCTGCTATTTTGTCAAGCTACACGCCGCTGCATGCTTTTAAAGCCAAGTCTTTTAACCGGCCATCGCATCGCGGATTTCGATATACGTTGGTCACTTTCCAGATTGCCAGCTCGGTTTTTCTAATTATAGCGATGCTTGCGATTACCAAACAAATGGATTTCATGAAAACCATCCGGCTTGGATTCGATCGTGAACAAGTCGTCGTGATCAATTACGGCCCGCAATTATGGCAAAAAGTAAATTTACTGCAGACAGAACTTACCAATTCGCCTTACGTCACGCATGTCTCGGCAGCGCTTACGCTGCCCGGCGATGCAAATACCTATGGAGTTCCTTTTGCCTTTGAAGGCATGTCCGATGTAAATATTGACAACTTGCTGAGCATGTCGACGGATATCGTAGACTTCGATTTCGTTGAATCGTTGGGAATGGAAATGGCTTTCGGTAGAACGCCGGACAGAAAACGGGTAACCGATAGCACCGGATATCTCATTAATGAGACCGCCTGGAAAGAGTTGATAGAAAAAGTAGGCGGCGCATGGAAAGACCCGATCGGGAAACGCATTGATTATTTTACATCGGGCAACGGTGGCTGGCAACTGGCAAGAAGCGGGTACGTTCTCGGCGTGGTTAGAGATTTTCATTTCCGATCGCTCCATCATCAAATTGGCCCTATGGTTTTGCAAATGCATCCGCCTACTTTGCGTAATCTCATCGTACGACTCCGGCCAGGCAATACAATAGAAGCCATGACATTCATAGAAAAAAAATGGACGGAAATTACGGGGCGACCGTTTGCCTATCGATTTCTTGACGAAAGTATCGACCGACAGTACCAAATGGAAAATAAAGCCGGTACAATGGTCAAATATCTGACGATTTTGGCTCTGATCATTTCCGCACTCGGACTTTTCGGATTAATTGTATTTACAGTTGAACAGCGCACCAAGGAAATATCCATACGGAAAGTTTTGGGTGCATCGGTCCCTATCGTCGCCCTGCTGATCACCAAAGAATTTATCACGTTCGTCGTAATAGCCAATCTCATCGTCTGGCCGCTCGGATGGTGGGCTATTCATCAATGGCTGGCCGATTTCGCTTATCAAGCGCACATGGGATTTGAAATTTTAGCAACAGCCGGTCTGGTTACTTTATTACTGGTAGTAATTACTGTCGCCTATCACACTATCAAAACATCGCTCACCAATCCGGCAGAAGCACTCCGGCATGAATGAGGCAATGTATTTAAAATTTCTTTGAAGAATCTCAGAATATATTCTATATTGCTCCCGGCTTTTTTCAATTATTCAAATATGAGTTCATGTCCATGAAATGCTCAATAATGCTGATTCTTATTTCATTGAGCTATGTAATCGATATCAATGCACAAACGGTATTGGCCGATACCTCAATAGTAGGCAAATTGCTGCCTGATCGATTTGCCCGCATTTCTATTCTATTTGGTAATCCACGATTGAATTATTTTAGTGAGACTTTCGAAAACTATAAAAACTCAGGGTACCCATCAATTTCGCATGGACAACCCAAAGCGTGGAATGTATCAGTTGAAAAAAACATAAATAAAACGATACGCATTGGCTTTATGTTCAATTATTTTATTCAATCGCATATTTCCGGGAGTAACTGGAAGAATATCGTAGAAGGAATTCAATCGGAACATCACGATATCTCACAACATTTTAAAAACTACGGATTAAAATTATATGCGGATTACGTTATTGTTGTTCTAAAACATCTGGATGGCACCCGATTGGAATTTGCTGCAGGTTTAGGAATTGGAGCGAATCGTATTCGGGTAAATGGCAAGCAAAGTTTTGTATTAATAAACGGTCCCCCTGGCTATATTATTGCTGTGAATGACACAGTTAACACTTTTTCTCTGGCCCGCAATGTTGTCAGCTCTTCTATAACGACAAGTTTAGATTTCTATATATTACAAAATGTATCGCTTCAGCTCAAAGGTGAATACACGGCTTGCTCTGTCGTCAAAATTCCCGCACAAGAGTTGGTTTATAACATTTCAACTACTAGCGTTCCGAGTTACAAAACCATCACATTAAAAAAGCAACATTTAGGTTTTTCTAGCGTCATTTTGTGGATGGGCGTTCATGTGCATATTTAATCCGAATGACCTAAAAATTTACGTAACTTTTTTAGTATTGCTTCCGTAGTCTGCTTTAATTCTCAAAAAAATGTTGTGTATATTCATGAAATTGAAGTCTGTTGTCCTTCTAATTCAAATACTGTTAACGGTAAGCAGTCGTGCCCAAGATGATTGGACGAAACGCGATCAATGGCAAAACGTTGAGGGAATTTTCCGGGCAATGAATCTTGATTCCGGAAGCGTCGCTGCAGATATCGGATGCCAGGACGGATACCTTACTTTAAAAATGGCAAAACAAGCCGGTGCTGCCGGAACGATTTACGCTGTGGACATTGATCAGGATGCATTAAAAGATTTAAAAAAGAACCTCAAGAAAGACTCCGTCACGAACGTTACCATCATTCACAGCACAACCGACAATCCGATGCTGCCGGATGGCGTATTGGACGCTGCCGTGATCGTCAATGCTTACCATGAAATGACGGAATATGTTTCCATGCTGGCATATATCAAGAAAGCCCTGAAGCCGGGAGGACGTTTGGTGATTGTCGAACCGATTACGGATCGTTTACGAAAAGCCACACGCAAGGAGCAAACTGAAACGCACAGGATTGGCTCAGCCTTTGTAAAAAAAGATCTGGAAAATGCCGGATTCCGAATCGATAAAATAATCGAGCCGTTCGTTCAGCGCGTTTCACGCAACGATGAAATGTGGTTGATAGTGGGGATAAAAGAATAATTTATAGCTTGAGCCGTGAGCGGCCTTCTCTCAATAACTCGTTATACAGTTTTTCCAACGGCACATTACTTCCACGAATCCCGTTGACGACTTTTTCAGTCCAATCAAAATATTCCAAGCGCCTTTCGAGTGTCCAGTCTCTCGGAGGAGAATGCGTAATGTCGCGAACATTGCATATCTTATCGGCTAACTTCAGTTGCCTGGCCCGTAAACTTTTATGCGGCGCCTGCTCGATCTGCAGCCGTTTCCTTTCCATTTTCGGCAGTCTTTTGTCATCCGTCACTTCCAAAACTACGTCCAGCACGTCTTCGCCGAAAAGCGATTCGATCTCTTCAGGCGTCGTCTCCGTATCTTCGATCGTGTCATGTAACAATGCTCCGAGAATGACGACGGTATCGCGTACGCCCCCTACGCGCCACAGTAATTCGGCTACCTGGATAGGATGATTGATATACGGCGACGCTTCGGCATCTTTTCGTCGCTGATCTTTATGCTTTTCAGCAGAAAATTTGATCGCTTTCAAAATCAAATCAATGTCGCGTTCTTCGAATGTCATCTAAAAATACCTTTGTGATAAAGCGTAATAAACGGCCATGAGTCCGCTGAAAACCGAACTACCGATAAAACGAAATCGAAGCGGCAGACGGTTTTGAATGATGAAATTTCCTATAAAGGATAAAACGATGGCGCCGAGAAATGATTTAGTTCCCGTAATGATGCAATGGACAGCAGCATCCGTTGTGGTATTCAGCGTTCCGAGAACTTCCGGCGCCGTGGCAATCGTAATAAAAAATAAATGCCGCGCAATCCATAGCGGGTTAAAATAAACAATGGCAGCCAAAGTGCGTGTGAAAAAATGGGTATACCGCTTTTCAATGTACTGAAACCATTTAGGAATTTCCCATGCATATATTGCACCACCGGCCACGGCCAGGACTATTAATCGGAGAAGGTGAAATTCGCCTACGATCAATTGTGCGATGGCGTCGCCGACTGGATAAATGACCAATCCGGCGATACGGTCCCGATGAAAAAAATTATTCATCGAGCAAAGACTTGATTTTCGTGATCAACAAATCGACACCGACGCTGTTTTCAATGCCTCGCGGAATGATGACGTCAGCATAACGTTTGGATGGCTCGACAAATTGCAAATGCATCGGTTTAACGATTTTTTGATACGATTCAATGACGGAATCAAATGAACGCGCATATTCATGAATATCCCGCTGGAGGCGGCGGATCAGGCGAACATCGGCATCGGCGTCAATATACACTTTGATATCGAGAAGTTCGCGTAGTTTTCTGTTTTCGAGAATCAGAATGCCTTCAAGCAGTAAAACTTTATGCGGTTCGACGCGCGTTACTTTATCCGTGCGGGCGTGACTTTTGTGATCGTATACCGGTATATCAACGGCCTCACCGCGGATTAATTGCTGTAAATGATTCAGCATTAATTCCTGATCAAACGCGTCCGGGTGATCAAAATTATGGCCGCCGCCAGGTACATGGGGAATGCCGGGCAAGTTTTTATAATAAGAATCCTGAGTGATGATGGCGACTTTTTGAGGTTCACCCAATTTCATCACAATTTCTTTAGCGACGGATGTTTTTCCTGAAGCCGTTCCGCCGGCAATACCAATAAAGATAGGTCGTTTCATGTCGTGTCTGTTTTTTTACAAGTATAGAAAATTTCTTTTTGATCAACAAGACAGATTTTTGAATTTTTGAGTAATTCGTCTTTGGGAAATAATTAGTTGTTTAATTAATCAAGTTGACTCCAATTAAATAACTCAGCTACAAAAAAATTGACAACGACCCGACAATTTTGATTAACTCAACAAAAGGAGAAAAGTTATGAGAATATGGATGGCCGTACTCATAGTTGTAATTTCCTGTTCGGATAAATCTTCAGAAAATTCCGTTCCTTCCGAAAACGAATGGATCAGGATCACGAACAACGTAGCGACAGAGTTTCATCCGTTTTGGTCACCCGATGGTACCTACATTTTGTTTGACTCCGACAGAGAAGGTCATTATGAAATTTACCGCTGTACGGCCAATGGATCGGAGCTGACGCGTCTTACGCAGAATACGACCGACAATACGCACGCACGGTGGCTCCCAAACGGACAACAAATGGTCTTCGAATCTGAACGGGATGGCAATAAAGAATTGTACCTCATGAATCTTGACGGCTCACAGCAAACCCGGTTGACCAATTCATCAGCCCTGGATGGAGCTGCGTTTGTATCGCCCAATGGTACTCAAATCGCTTTTTTGTCAATGAGGGACGGCAATTTCGAAATCTATACCATGGATACTAGCGGGGCCAATCAGACGCGATGCACTAATCATTCGGCTGATGATTTTGGGCATGTTTGGTCACCGGACGGCAGCAAAATTGCTTTTATGTCTAATAGGAACGGACATTGGGATATTTACGTTGTCAATAGCGATGGATCAAATTTGACTCGATTAACCACCAACGCAGCAGAGGATGAAGAGCCGCAATGGTCTCCTGATGGTAATACCATCGCGTTCCGATCCAATCGTGACGGTAATTATGAATTCTATACGATGCATACGGACGGTTCGAACGTAACGCGGCTTACTCATTCCGATGAAGATGAATATGAGTTTTCGTGGTCGCCCGACGGCAGTCGTATTTTGTTCGTCAAAGGTGATGTCCCCGATATTTATTACATGAATGCGGACGGATCCGGTATCAGGCAACTAACTTCCAATGGTTTCAGAGAAACGATCCCTTCGTGGTCGCCGGACGGAACGAAAATTATTTTTGCGTCAGAAAAAGAGGGAAATTTGGAAATTTACGTTCTGGCGATAGAGTAATAGGCTTCTGTCCTTTTTTTGTACATTCTTATTCAGTCATACTTTATCGGATCGGTCGATTGATCCGGCAAACACGCTTATCATTAAAATGATTTCATCGCACTTATTACTTATTAATATTAAAAAAGGAAAACACAGTATGAAAAATGTGAGTATTGCCCTGGCAATATGTTTCATCCTGTCCTGCGATAAAAAATCAGGCAATGAGCTTTCGTCCGGCGTTAATAGTATGACTATAAGCTTTGGCGGATTAAATCGAACTTTTTTAGTGCAACTTCCGGCTGTCGCGGGCGTTGTACCTGCGCCGGTGGTTTTTACTTTTCATGGCGGGCAAGGCACCAATTCAATTTACCCTGATGCTTTGGAAGATTTGATCAATGAACACCACTGGATCGGAGTATATCCGCAAGGCGTTAATGGTTTTTGGAATTCGGATATCGGAACGTCGACGGCCAATGATACGGGACTGATTAGGGAAATTGTACAGTGGCTTGATGAACGTACATCAATCGATAAACAACGAATCTACGCGCTCGGATTTTCAAACGGAGCAATTTTATGTCACAAAATGGCCAGAGAATCCGACGTGTTCGCCGCTATTGCTCCTGTAAACGGTAGTTGGCTTACCGGACAAACGATCGCTGGCTCAGCACCGGAAATTTCGGTATTCCAGGTCAGTTCAGCAAACGATGAAATTGTCCCTTACAGCGGCGGAGCACCACAAGGATTAAATTTTCAATCCGTTGCCGCCATGATGAATGGTTATGCCACGCACAATGGATGTTCGACGGCGCCACAAACTTTGGACAGTACAACATCAATTACTCATTTTCAATTTTCCGCGTGTACTAGTGAGGAAGTAATGTTGTATCGTTTGAATAATAAAACCCATTTCCTCGACGATCCTACTTGGGCGTCTTTGTATCCGTTGATCTTTAATTTTTTTGATGGGAAATCCAAATGAAAAAAATCGCCTTTCTTTTTTTAATGACGTTTTCCGTGCTGGCATGCTCGGAAAAAGATGCCGAATCGTTTGCGGCTATCTCCGTACGAGACACGACCGGAACCATCATTTTCCATGACGTCCACATCGTCAATGTAGAACAAGGTACGCTTGAAGGACCGGTCGACGTGATCACGGATAGTCAGAAAATTTCAGCCATTGGACCAAATTTGGAAATTCCATCCGGAGCGATCGTACTTGACTGTTCCGGTAAATATCTCATGCCGGGGCTTGCCGATATGCATACGCACGTCAATTACGAAAACGATCTTTTGCCGTATGTGGCCAACGGTGTCACTACTATTCTCAATATGGGAAGCCCCTCCAATATTTTATCGATGCGCGATCAGGTTAAGTCGGGCGATCTTCTTGGACCCACTATTTATGCGGGCGCTTTTGTAGATGGAACCGGCAGCCGCGGATGGATCGTTCAAACTGAAGAAGCCGCACGAACAGTCGTCGGTACTATTCAATCCCAAGGGTGGGACTTTATCAAAGTATACAACAGCATTCAAACGGACGTTTTCCTGGCGCTGATGGATGAAGCCAAAAGTAAAAACATGCCGGTTATCGGCCACGGCGTTCGCGCCCCGGGACTTAAGCGCATTATCCAGGAAGGCCAGGCCATGATCGCGCATGCTGAAGAATATATTTATGCCTATTTCAATTTTTCAAACAACGAATCGAAAATTCCTGAAGCGGTCAGTGATACTAAAAATGCCGGTGCATATCTCACGACGACGTTATCGGCTTATCGAATCATTATGAAGCAATGGGGAAACTCCTCGGGTCGCGATGCACTGCTGTCAGCTGATGAAATCAAATATGTCGACCCGCGATGGGTTACTTCCTGGCGTAATTCCGGCGCTTATATTCACAATCAGGGAAATCTGAACGATAATTATCATTTTCAGCAACAATTTGTCAAAGCCTTCAATGATGCCGGAATTCCTCTGCTTGCCGGAACAGATTCTCCGACGATTCCCGGAGGTATACCGGGATTTATGATCCACGATGATCTGGCAGAACTAAAAAAATGTGGAATTTCCAACGCCGATGTTCTGAAAATCGCTACGCTGAACGCCGGGAATTTCATTATTAAAACCAAACCGGAGGAAATACCGTTTGGTAAAATCCAACTCGGATACCGCGCCGATCTGCTTTTATTAAATCAGAATCCGCTGACTGATCTAACGCATTTGAAAAACCGGGCTGGCGTGATGGTTCGAGGACATTGGTTAAGTGAAGAGGAATTGTCGCAAAAGATGGAAACATTAGCCTCAGAATTCTGAAAAACCCTAAAAATTTTTCTGTATTTTCGTCATACTTTATCGGATCGTTCGACTTTTCGCTTAATTATGCTTAAGTTGAGATTAACATTGCTTAATTAAAGTGCGCTCAACTCTAGACATAAGTATGCAACCTTCCTTAAATTTTTGGCCTTTGCTGTTTACAGGTTTTTCCTCCATTGGAATTTTTTATTCAACAAGGTTATTGGTTCGGCGGGACCCAAAAAGGCAAAGTGATTTCGCTTTGGCCGTTTATGTCATTTTACAATCGCTAACGCTTTTCGAATATGTGCTTTATTGGACGGGATTAATTTACAATATACCGGCTTTTTGCGATGCAACCGTTTTATTTCCGCTATTATATGGTCCATGCCTGCTGATCTATTTTGATTCGGTTTTTGATAATCAAAAAAACCTTCAGTCGTACTTCCCTCACGCTGTCCCGTTTATCTTCTTTCTGATTTTTAAAATACCCTTTTATCTGAGTTCGGCTGATACAAAATTCTACCACATTAAGAATGTTCAATTTTATTTTATCTTCGATTATATCGGTTGGATAAAGGTTTTGCATATGAGTATGTATGCAATTGTAGTGATTTTTATCATTAGGAAACAATTTGGTATTGGTTTCATGCGATCGTGGGCGCGTTGGATTGCAGCTTTCTATGTCCTTTTCATAATCATGTCGGCAGCGTATTTGATTTTTTCATCTGAACCTGACTGGCAGATTCAATACGATTATTACATGTCCCTTGCTTCTTCAGCAACGATATTTTTCATGGCATGGTATGATGGCGCCAAAATTAATCTCCGTGAAGGAAATTCCATTGCAGAATCTCTCATACCTTCCCGCGTAAAATTAACGACCACATCCGCGAACGAATCGGCTAATACCAAATACGGACATTCGGCATTGCCGTTTTCAGCCATACAGAAAATTGCCGACGAATTGGATCGAATCATGGAGAAAGAAAAACTATACCTTGAAAATGATTTGAAACTGGAAAAGTTGGCTTCCATACTGAATGTCAGCAAGCATCATATTTCTCAGACTATCAATCGCGTTCACATGGTCAATTTTTTTGATTATATCAACCAAAAGCGTATCGATGAGGCTAAACGTATCCTTCATTCTTACAATAAAAAAGAGCTAAACGTCCTGGAAGTTGCATACATGGTCGGATACAATCACAAAGGCACGTTTAATTCGGTTTTCAAAAAGATTACCGGAACGACCCCGACCGAATACCGCAAACAAATTCAATCTTCCCCATCATTTAATTGATTGCTATTTAATAACTAAAAAAGTACGAATTCAGATAAATAATTATATTGAGTTTATAATTAATAGTTAAATAAATAGGAGCCTATACCATGAAACAGAGTATGATGAGTCTTGCGCTGTTAAGCGTTTTTGTTTGCTTGGCATGTAAAGACGGAGGTGAAACGTTCCAACTTCCAGCTAATGTTTACAGTGTCGAAAAAATATACGACGTTGGAAATTCCGGCAGCGCTTCCGATTTTAGGATCTACGTTAATTTTAATTCGGCTGTCAATATTGACGATCTGGAAGAAGTACGGTTAGTCATCGTAAAATCCTCTGATGATTTTTCAACCGATCAGATCGATGCATTGGTCGGCGGCAATTATTTTCCTATGACAATTTCAAATGCCGCATCCCAAGTCATCAAACCGGGCGCCGACATCAAAGATTCGGATGGCGATCCGATTGCCAACAATACTTCATACAGTCTCTATATCGCAACGATCGGCCAATCAAATTCTCATCAACTTTCCGAGGCTAAGTTATTTACGCTTCAGGACAAGCCTGTATATGCCGGCGATTATGTTGGAACGTGGGAAGATCTCGGTCCTCCGGGCCCTGCTAAATTCGGGATGTCATTGCGTATTAGTGAAAACTATACCGGTCAAATGTTTTATGCGGATACGACTTTTATGCCGTTTGGAAATGGAGCGCAAGATGCGACGATTACAATGACCGTCAGCGGAACAGAAATTACATCGTTTGTACTCAATCAATTTATTTCAGGCTACAATGGAGGATGTGCGGCTCAAAAAACATTAACAGGACATTTTGAAGACGATATCAATCTAGTGCTTGATACATTTAATTGGGCTGACTGCGATGGAACACGGGACGTTAAATTACTATTCAGAAAGAAATGACCGTAAGACAATCCCGCAATTTTCTGAGGTATTAAATTTTTTATTAGTGAGAGTATCGCTGTTTGATTTTTTCAATTGCTAATAATATTACTTCGTTCGTCGCTGGCAATGAAAACTCAGGTTCGACTTTGTGATCGCCAACTGCTGACACAGCATCTTTAATTGCCAGCCAGCATGACAGGGCAAGCATAAACGGCGGTTCGGCCACGGCTTTGCTGGAGTGAATCGTATTCGGGTTCGGAACGTTTTGCAAAAGCGCAGTCCTGAAATCTTTCGGGATGTCTTGGATATTCGGGATTTTATATGTGTCCGGTGAATGATTCAGCAAGCGTCCTTTGGCATCCCATTTCACTTCTTCCGTCGTACACCATCCAACGCCTTGAATATAGCCGCCTTCAATTTGCCCGATGTCGATCGCAGGGTTGATCGAATCTCCGACGTCATGCAAAATATCCGTCCGTAAAATCGTGTGTCGTCCCGTGAGCGTGTCGATGAGCACCTCTGTTACAGCCATACCGAACGCATAGTAATGAAACGGACGACCTTGTCCTTTTTCTTTATCGAAAAAAACATTCGGCGTACGGTAATAACCGGTCGATGACAAACTGACTTGCCTGAAATGAGCCATCGGAATTAGCTCTTCAAATTTTATTTTCCTGTCCAAATGTCGCAGATCGTACACCCAATCATTTTCAAATTCGATATCGTCGGCTGACGATCGTGCATCGTAACCTTTTTCATTGAATACTTCGGCGGCGATTTTT
>JAIBAF010000031.1 GCA_019695335.1 bacterium | reverse complement strand
TGGGCGACAAAGCCGTTGCCAAAGAAACGATGATGAAAGCCGGAGTTCCGGTCGTGCCGGGCAGTGACGGCATTGTGAAAGACCTGAAAGAAGCTAAAGAGCTGATGAGACAAACCGGCTTGCCGGTAATCATCAAAGCAACGGCCGGCGGCGGCGGGCGCGGCATGCGTATCGTGCGCGAAGAATCGGAATTCGACAATGCATTTAATACGGCACGTGCCGAGGCGCAAACGGCGTTTGGTAATCCCGACGTTTATATTGAAAAATTTATCGAAAAACCGCGCCACATAGAAATCCAACTCATCGGCGATCAGCACGGCAATGTGTTTCATCTTGGTGAGCGCGATTGTTCGATGCAGCGTCGCCAACAGAAATTGATCGAAGAATCGCCCTCGCCTGCCGTCGATGCGGAATTGCGCGAAAAGATCGGCAGCGCAGCCGTGCGTGGCGCTAAAAGCGTCAACTACGAAAGCGTCGGCACGATCGAATTCCTGATGGACAAGGATAAAAATTTTTATTTCATGGAAATGAACACCCGTATCCAGGTCGAACATTGCGTCACTGAAATGGCGTATGGCATTGATCTGATCAAGTGGCAAATCCGCGTCGCGGCCGGTGAAAAATTGCCGTTCAAGCAAGCCGATCTGAAACCGCGCGGTCACGCCATCGAATGCCGTATCAATGCGGAAGATCCGGAACATGGATTCAGACCTTCGGCGGGAAAAATTCATGCCTTTCACACTCCGAGCGGTTTTGGCGTTCGCGTCGATTCGCACGCCTATGCGGAATATCAAATTCCGCCGACGTACGATTCCATGATCGGTAAACTGATCGTCCACGGCGAAACACGCCAGGAAGCCATCGAGAAAATGTGCGGCGCGCTGGATGAGTTTATTATCGAAGGCATCAAAACGACGATTCCGTTTCATAAACAAATGATGAGAAATCCTAATTTTGTCAGCGGTGATTTTGATACAAAATTTGTCGAACGATTGCTGAATATGTAAAATTTGTTCTTTTTAGATGTTGCCCTATGAACTACTCCGAGCGTATTGAAAAACTTCGTTCTCGTTTCGAGAAATTAAATGTCTCTTACTTTCTGACCATTTTTCCTCCGCACGTGCATTATCTCACCGGGTTTACCGGATCGAACGGACTGTGCTTGATCGGACGATCTTCCGTTCATTTTCTTACCGACGGACGCTACATCGAACAATCCAAACAACAAGTTCAAAACGCCGACATCCGTATCACCGGCATTGGTCAAAACATTTTTGACAAATTATCCGAATGTAAATTTTTACCGGACAAAAGCCATGTTGGGTTTGAATCGATGCATATAAGTTTTCAATCGCATGCAGATTTAGTTTCGAAACTACCGTCATGTCGATTTCTGCCAACTCAAAACGCCATTGAAACGATTGCACGGATCAAAGATCGTTTTGAAATTGAAAGCCTGCGCAAAGCCATTGCTATTACTGAAAAAACATTTGAAACGATCATCAAAGAAATCAAACCCGGAATGACGGAATTGGAAATAGCCGGCCGTATCGTCTGGTTGATGCGGCAATTCGGAGGTGAAAGAGAAGCGTTTGAAACAATAATTGCCGCCGGCGCGCGAAGCGCTCTGCCGCACGCACGTCCGACGAATGCAAAGGTTCAGACCGGTGAAGTATTATTGTTTGATTTCGGCGCCGTCTACAACGGTTATCATGCCGACATGACGCGGACCGTGGTCGTTGGGCGGGCATCCGATTTACAACGTCGTATTTATGGTACTGTTAAAAGCGCTGTCGAAAAAGCAATAGCGGCTGCAAAACCGGGATTACCGACAGCTGAAGTGGACCGCGTTGCACGTTCGATTATTACCGAACAGGGATACGGTGACTATTTCACACACTCCCTTGGCCACGGCATCGGTTTGGAAATTCACGAAGCACCTCTTCTGGGAAGAACGGATACCACTTTGCTTGAAGAAGGCAATGTCGTAACGATCGAGCCCGGGATATATTTACCCGACCAATTTGGCATACGCATCGAAAATGACGTGTGTATTACCAGTGACGGTTGCGAAAACCTGATGCGTTTACCGATCGATCTGATAGAAATCTAGCGCATGCTGTCTGAAACTGAAATCCGCGAAGCGTTTGAAGAAATCATCAAAGGAAAAATCGTCAAACGTTTTCGTCATTCGCTCGTGCACGATGGAAATGATTGTACGGAGCTGTTTATCAAACTTCTCAATGAAAACAACTTTGTTAAAAAGACCGTTTCACAAACACATGTTGACGTCGGATTCCGTTGTCCTGCTTTTTTAATTGTTCATCAGGAAGCGACTTTCGGATGGGTTAAATGGATGAACTATAATCATCCGCATTATTTAAAATTTTTTGCATCTGAGGAACGCAAGCCTTCCGGTTCACCCACAACGATCCTTAAGCCGGAAGATCCGACTTATTTGTATGTAAATGAACGCCTGGCTGAAGAACATGATTGCGATGCCCCTCCGCTTTTCGAATAAATTCGTGCTCTTTGATGAGAATGTATGGCTATGACGACGTGAATTTCTGTTGAATTTCAGCGGACAATTGACGACATTTTTCGGTCATTATTACTAAAATGGAGACGACATCACTTGAAACGATTGGGAATAGAAATCGATGCCATCGTCCGCATGCGTGAATTTGGCGACCAGTCGACACCGGATCCCATTCATGCCATAGCCATGATCGAAATGGCCGGAACAGATGGAATTGTATACACGATATCCGAAAAGCCATCGTCAGCGGAAGAGCGGGATTTAAGAATTCTGCGGGATTGTATCCACACACATTTTAATTTACGCATTCCGATGTCTGAAGCAATGGTTGCCAAAGCAATCCAGGCGCGTCCGGAAATGGTAACGCTGATCCACGCAGGATATCCATCAAGTCCGATCAATCTGCTCGGACAGGAAAGCGTCATTCAGACTGCCGTTGATAAACTGCGTCAAGGCGGAGCCGTCACGAACATTTTGATTGAACCATCAGTGGATCAAATCAAGGCAGCCGTTAAAATCGGCGTCGATTATGTTGAATTGTACACAGCTCATTATGCGACGGCCGACAGTCTGGCTAAAATGGAACAGGAACTGGAAAACCTCAAAACTATTGCGATGGCTGCATCAAAATTAAATTTAGGCATTAGTGCGTCCGGTAGCTTACATTACGGCAATCTTCGCCCCATTATGTCTATCGAAGCCATTGAAGAAATCAATATCGGCCATAGTGTTTGTGCGCGGGCGTTATTCGTCGGTCTCGACAAAGCCATCCGGGACGTTATCGATATTATTCATGCATAAAATGTTATCACCGTTTTATCATATCAAGGAGCTTTTATGAATTCGTACCTGCAGGATGAACTTTTGCATAAGTTACATGACGACGAAGAGGAAAATGAAAAAGACGACGCCAAAGAAGATCCTCTCAGCAAAAAAATGATGGAATATTTTCTTGAATCGCGAATCGTTCTTCTCTTCGAGCAGATCGAGCCGAAAGTTACGCGCCGAATTATTACACAACTGCTTTTCCTGAACGCACAAGATCCTAAAAAAGAAATTAAAATGTATATCAATTCGCCCGGTGGCGTGGCCGATGATGGTCTAGCCATTTATGACCTGATCAAACTGATTGACGCGCCGGTCAAGACGATTGTCTGCGGACTCGCCGCCAGTGCCGCGGCCATTATCCTTGTCGCCGCGAAAAAAGAAAACCGGCTCGCTTTGCCTAATTCCCGTATTATGATTCATCAGCCTCTGGGCGGTGCTCGCGGCAGCACAAAAGATATTGAAATCAGCGCGCGCCAGATTATTCGCCTGCGCGAGCAACTCAATGAAATTCTGGCGAAGGAAACCGGTCAACCAATCAAACAGGTACAGGAAGACACCAATCGTGATTATTGGTTTACTACGGACGAAGCGATCAAATATGGAATGATTTCACGTCAGGTTGAAAAAATGAGCGCGATCTGATGGCTAAATATAAACATCATATCTTCATTTGTCAGAATACGCGGGAAAACGGCCACCCACGCGGCTGTTGCAATCCTGAAAATCAAAGCACTTTAATAAAACTTTTCAAAGAGGCGTTGACAAAACATGGATTAAAAGATACCGTTCGTTCGAACAGATCAGGCTGTCTTGATCAATGCGAACACGGGCCGACGGTTGTCATTTATCCGGATGCTACGTGGTACGGATGGGTTAAGGAAACGGATGTGGAAGAAATAGTACAATCACTTGCAGAAGGACGCACGGTCGAGCGATTGCAAATCAAAGATTCATGCATTAATTCTCCGGCATGCGAACACAGAAAGAAAAACTAAAAAATTTCCGATAACACAAAATGTGAACCGGCAATGACCAGTAGATCCCGATCAGTCATGCCGGTTTTGATTTTTTCCACGGTCGAGTTCACTGAACCGCCCACAAATACTTGTGCGTGTCGTTGCTTGGCCACCTTCGCTAGAGTTTCGGCTGACAAGGCTCTTGGGCTGTTCGGTGTGACTGTGTAAATTGTATCAAAGATACCGGCAATCGCATTCACACACGATTCAAAATCTTTATCGGCCAGCATGCCCAGAACAAGAATCATTCTATCGTATTTCGAGCGATAAATCGTTTCAATGCTCTCACGAAGTTTTTGCATCCCCATAGGATTATGGGCCGCATCGGCGATAATCAGTGGCTGATGCTGGATGATCTGCAGCCGTCCTTTCCAATCGACGGAACACAATCCTTCGCGAATAGCTGACTCACTTACTTCAAATTTTTTCTGCAGCCTCACCGCAGCTACGGCCATAACGGCATTCTGAATTTGATGATGTCCGGCTAAATTGATCTCTAATTCATTCAGGGCATATCCATGGTTATTCACTTTGAAATAAAGATCAACCAAACTTCCATGATCCGTCAATTTTTTGGATGTAACTTGCACTATATCGTCGTAAAAAAATAATGGAGACTGACGTGCATCAGCAATGTTTTTAAAAACAGGTTTTAATTCGGCTTCAATCGGCCCGATCAAACAAGGAACTTGTTCTTTAATAATCCCTGCTTTTTCTCCAGCAATAGCATCCAAAGTTGTTCCTAAGTGTTCAGTGTGATCCATTCCAATGTTAGTAATAACCGACACTTCCGGCACAACTACGTTAGTTGCGTCTAAACGGCCACCTAAACCGGTCTCAATAATTCCGATATCAATTTGCTGATTGGCAAAATAATCGAATGCCATCACGGTCGTTGCTTCAAAAAAAGTGCAGCGAAGTTCATCGATTGTCTTCTTCATTTTCTCAGTGATATGAATGATTTCGCTTTCAGGAATTTCCGAACCATTGACACGAATTCGCTCGGAAAAATTCAAAATATGCGGTGATGTGTACAGTCCTGTTTTCAATTTGGCAGCTTGAAAAATCGAAGCCATCATGGAACATGTCGAACCTTTACCATTGGTTCCGGCGACATGGATCGAAGGAAAGGTATGCTGCGGATTGTTCAAAGTTTTGAGCAGTTTAATCGTATTTTCCAGGCCGAGTTTCATCCCGAAAAATTGAAGATCGTAGAGATATTTCAACGTTTCCTTGACCGACATATTCATTTTAAATATTAAATAAAAAAAGCTGTATGAAATTCATACAGCTTTTTAGAAATCATATTTTTTGTGATTTATTCATAATGACCGGTAACAACTTCAGGAACGAGATCGCCTTTACGGTCTTGCACTCCAACATGTTCATCACCGTACATTCCCTCATCTTTAACATCGCGTTTATACACACTCTCTTTTTTCTCGATCAGTCGTTGAATTTTCATCAACGCTTCGATCAATCCCTCAGGACGCGGAGGACATCCGGGAATATAAACGTCTACCGGAATAAACTGATCAACACCTTGAATAAGAGTGTAGGTATTAAAAAAACCTCCCGACGAAGCACAGGCGCCCATCGAAATGCACCATTTCGGATCGGGCATCTGGTCCCATATACGTTTCAAAACCGGCATCATTTTGATTGAAACACGTCCTGACACGATCATCAAATCGGCCTGACGTGGCGAAAAACGAATCGCTTCAGCGCCGAAACGCGACATATCGTAACGCGGTCCGAGCGTCGCCATCATTTCGATCGCACAGCAAGCAGTACCGAACGGCATCGGCCAGAGTGAATTCTTCCGACCCCAATTCCACAGCGCGTCGAGCGTTGTTGTCAAAACATTATCTTTGAGTTCTTTGGTCAGGTCCATAATTTAACCTTTCAGGGAAATAAAATTATTTCGCGGCTTTGTAATATTCCGCGGCTTTATCCCAATTCACTACATTCCAGAAAGCCGTGATATAATCCGGACGGCGATTCTGGTATTTCAGATAATAGGCATGTTCCCAAACGTCCAATCCGAGCACTGGCTTCATACCTTCGGAAATCGGGCTATCCTGATTAGCCGTACTGGTAATGACAAGATTGCCGCTTTTATCGACAGCCAGCCAAGCCCAACCGCTACCGAAACGCGTCGTAGCGGCTTTAGTAAATTCCGCTTTGAAATTATCAAAGCTGCCAAATTTTTTGTTAATTGCATCGGCGAGATCGCCCTTGGGAGTTCCACCGGCTTTCGGAGCGAGAACCGTCCAGAAAAAACTATGATTGGCATGTCCGCCGGCGTTGTTACGAATGACGGTGCGAATATCTTCAGGTACTGAATTCAGATCGGCAATCAATTGTTCGGCAGTTTTGGATTGTAAATTGGCATGTTTCTCCAACGCAGCATTGGCATTATTAATATACGCCTGGTGATGTTTGGAATGATGAATTTCCATCGTCATTTTATCAAAATGTGGTTCTAAAGCATCATAAGGATAAGGGAGTGAAGGCAATGTAAACGGCATAACAACTCCTTTTATTTTAAAATAAAATTTCAATCAATATTTCAGACAAGCGGGACTAAAGTAATTAAAAAAAAAAAGTATAGCAATTGCTTTTTTTATACGGTTTTTTAATTCTTGATTGTTGTAGAAAAATAGCGTGTAGCAATCAGAATGTTTTCACGAAGGTGATCCGGATTTATAGTTCCGACCAGCACAAGCGGTTTTCCCGGCAAACCGAAAGCTGATTTTAAACCGTACTCGGCTGAATTAACGTGCTGTTCCATATTACCCGAATTCAATGCTTTTTTGATCAATATTCCTTTTTTGAGTGTAGCCGCTTTTTCAATCACCTGCTGATGGTCCGTAAAACCCGGATTCCACGCAACCATGATGACATCGACGAGCGGTAACGCGTATAGTCCGCCCTCTACGGTGGTGCTTGATACACCGATGTTACGAGCTTTGCCTTCCGCTTTCAATTCGGCCATACACGACAATGCCGGTGAATTTTTCAGAGTTTCAACATCGTTGGGAGAACAGTGGAGTGTGAGTAAATCCAGCGTTTCAATTTTTAAATCAATAAGACTTTTTTCGACACTTGTTCGAATGCCGGCATCCGAAAAATCCCAACGTGATTTTCCATTTTCAAAAATTTCGCCGGCTTTAGTAAAGATGTGAAAATGACCGCGAAAAGGTTCGAGTAATTTACCGATTCGCATCTCGGAAATGCCATAGGCTGCTGCGGTGTCCAGAACATTGATGCCGGCTTCAATCGCCATTTCAAGAAGTTGAATGATTGTTCGATCATCCGGAAGTTTGAAATGTGTATGTTTCAATCCTTCGGTTCTTCCCCATTTGACCGCACCGACACCGAGAGGACTGACTTTAAATCCCGTGGTTCCGAATTCAATTTGCGGAAGACTCATCAATAACTTTCTTGTTTAAACGGTTGCCATTCTGTCTTTTCCCATGGATATTCGCCAAGTTTAGGTTTATTCAATGAAAGCTGTTGCGATGTTTTTTGAAACGATGGCGACGCTATCTTTCTCATAAAATTGCATGCATGGTCAGCCAATACCGGCGCATAAACCAATTTTGTCGGCCAGCACAAAGCGAGGTTCTGATGATGCATCAGCGTAGGTTCGTTAGGAAGACGTCCGTCGGCAGTTTTTGCTTCCGCGCGATCGATGGTATAGGTCGCCCAACTGTCAATCATCATCTTGGCAAAAGGAAAAACCTGAAATAATAATTTGAAAATTTCTGTTGGGGTTTGATAGCCGCCCTTACCATCAAGCGGTTCGGCAACGTTACCACCCAGATACCAGATCGTTTCATTTTTGTAGGGATGCGACGTTATCGAAAACAAAGGTTTCGGTTGTGATGTAACACAATGTCCATATAACAATGGCAATTTTCCCCGAATCATGAACTGCCTGAGCGGACGCCGCTGTGCAATGTTCAAAAGTTTGAGCGTTTTCCCAAACGTTTCATTCGCGCTGCCCGACGAAATAAAAAATGCTCCCGCTTCAATCGTTATGTTATCGGTTTGAATGGATCGGATACTTCCGTTACTGTTCAATTGAAAATCGTCGGCCGTACCCCAATAAATGGAAGAGAAATGTTTTTGAAAAAAATAATTGCATACGCTTTTGACGTCCATGACCGTTTCGCTGATTTCATAAACGTCGTTATTGTAGCCGCATAACTTGAATGCCGGCGGTTGTTCGGCCTCGGGCAATTTATGCGCGCCTTTATTCATAAACATCGGAACGACTTTCAACGCCAGTTTATCCAACAAAACATTTTTTGTCCAAAGATATTGTTTGGTTGAATGGACGGTACTTGACGATAAATCGGGCTGAACAGAACCTGAAAAAAAATCAGTCCATCGCTGAGATACTTCTACAAGCTGTTTTGAGATTTCAGGATCAGAGCCATCCAGGCGGTACTTGATACCGCTATGGATCATCCCCTGGGACGCGAGTGTTTGTCCGTAACCGATAGAATTTTTTTCAAGTAAAATTGCGTTGTAGCCTTCGGATTTTAATCGGTCGAGAATGAAGAGTCCGGCAATTCCTCCACCGATAATAGCGGCATCGCATTTAAATGAATTCGTCATTCGCCCATGACTTTGATGATAACGCGTTTGCGACGTTGCCCGTCGAATTCAGCGTAATAGATTTGCTGCCACGGTCCGAAATCAAGCTGGCTTTTAGTAACCGGCACGATTACTTCATGATGAATCAAGAGGCTTTTGAGGTGGGCATCGCCGTTGTCTTCGCCGGTACGATGGTGGAGATAATCTTTATTAAAGGGAGCTAACTTTTCAAGCCAACGATCAATATCTTGAATCAGCCCTGATTCAGCGTCATTGACATACACGCCGGCTGTAATGTGCATGGCTGAAACGAGCACCATTCCCTCGGCGATTCCGGATTGGTTAACCGCTTTTTGAACGGCATCGGTAATATTAATGTATTCGCGATGTTCTTTGGTATTGAACCAGAGGTATTCTGTATGAAATTTCATAAACGATCAATTAATCATCTTTCCAATACGATCCCACCGTACATCGAGGTTATTATCGGATGCGTTCGACCAAAAAACAAACAATGCTTTTCCGATAATATTTTCACGCGGGACAAATCCCCATTGCCGGCTGTCGTAACTTCGATCGCGATTATCGCCTAAGACAAAAACATAACCGTCAGGAATAGTAACGGGTCCATAATTATCGCGGCTCCCTGCGTCTTTGGGATACATCGACTCATAACCTTTATTGCGAGGAATGATTTCCGGATCTTCGAATTTTAATCCTTCCGGTTGGATAACTTCAGAGAACGGATGCCCGTCAACCAATACGGCCTTGTCCCTGATTTCAACGGTTTGACCCGCCACGCCGACACATCGTTTGATGTAATCCACCGTGGGATCGGGAGGAAATTTAAATACAATCACGTCGCCGGGCTTGGGATCGCGAATTGCCGGAAGCCGCCATTGCGGAATTTCAATATCCGTCAAAGGAAGCGTCTCCGGCGTTGTAGCGCCATAAATAAATTTATTGACCAATAGGAAATCGCCCACCAGCAACGTATCTTCCATTGAGCCGGTTGGAATTTTGAATCCTTGTATAAAAAACGTCCGGACGATGTAGGCAAACAGCAGGGCGTAAATCAGAATTTGAAAAAGTTCGTACGTTGTGCTTTTTTCTTTTTTTCTGGATTTAGAATTCGCTCCCACCTCTGACGGGCTGATATTTTGCTCGGAGGAATTAATGGCCAACTCCTGATTAAGCGCAACCGCTTTCTGTGCATCTTCCATGCAATAACTTCTTAATGTATAACGGTACCGATACGGCGCCAGTTAACTTTTGTGAGATTCAATGTTGAAAAAAGTTTCATCACGTACGACGTTTGCTTCGCCGCTTCAACATTGGACCAATAAATGAGCAAGCCTTCACCCATGATATGGTCGCGTGGAACCGGCCCCCAATAACGGCTATCGAGGCTGTTATCGCGATTGTCGCCCATCATGAAATAATAATTTTGTCGCACTACATAATGATCCGTTTTGGCTCCATCCACATAATATCCGTCCGAACGCCGTTCAAATTTTTTACCGTCGCGTAATGCCAGGTATTGGATCAAATCGATCATATCGGCGCGGATATTGATGACGTCACCTTCAGCCGGCACCCTGAACGGACCGAAATTGTCGCCCGTTCCCATAGCACGCGGGAAAACGTATCCTTCCGACTGCGATTGCAGATCGAAATGAACACCCGGTAGATTGAACTGATCGGAAAATTTAACGCCGTCGACAAAAAGTTCTTTATTTTTAACTTCCAATGTTTGTCCTGCAACTGCAACGCATCGTTTGATATAATCGAGGCCTAGCTGGCTGCGCATTAATTCTGGATGTGGAAAGCGAAATACAACTACATCGCCTTGTTTTGGGTCTTTAAAGGCAGGAAAACGATAACGCGGCAATTCGATACTTGTGAAGGGTATGTTTTCAGGAGTCTGTGCACCGTACACGAATTTGTTGACAAAAAGAAAATCCCCGACGAGTAAGGTCTTTTCCATAGAACTAGTCGGAATCGAAAAAGCCTGCAGGAAAAAAGTCTGGACAAAATAAAATACGCATAACGCCCATGCAATCGACTTAACATTTTCAACGAAACGATCCTGAAAGGATCTTTCTACCTGTGCTCCCTTCGCTTTTGCCTGAACAGTTTTGGCCATTTTAGTTTTATCGTTTTTCACGTACGCCATACACTATCCTTATTTAATGATTTTTCTTGATTTTTTCTTTGACCTTGGCTTCGACCAGCGACGGCACAAATGCGCTGATATCACCGCCAAACATTGCAACTTCTTTAACAATCGTCGAGTTCAAATAGGTGAATTTTTCACCCGGCATCAGAAAAACGGTAACGAGTTTATCCGATAATTTGCGGTTTACCAACGCCATCTGAAATTCGTATTCAAAATCAGAAATGGCTCTTAACCCACGGATCAACGCCGTCGCGTTTTTTTCACGGGCAAAATTAACCAAAAGCCCGTCAAAGCTTTCACACTCGACATTCGGATACGGCTGAACAACCGAACGAATCAACTCCATTCTTTCATCGATAGTAAACAGCGGCTTTTTTTTTGGATTGATTGCTACCGTCACAATCACTTTATCAAACAAAGCCGACGCCCGACCGATGATATCCAGATGCCCGTGAGTAATCGGATCAAACGTACCCGGATAGATCGCTGTTTTCATGCCGCTCCGTTTCTATACGAAAAGCCTTTAAAATTGTTATGGTAAAATTTATTGAAACCGAAAAATACGTATGAAACTTTCGCCCCATTTTTTTTCTTTATACAAAACTAAATTATTCATCGAATCGGGTATAACCATCGGTTCATCCGGCGCGCTTTCGATGACCAATACTCCTTCGGCTTTAAGATAGCCGTTTGCCACAGAGTTTTCAATGATAAAATTCCCCAACCGCATGGTATACGGCGGATCCGCCAAAATCAAATCAAACGGTTTTTCAGCATGTTGCTTAAGCCAGACAGTAGCGTCAGTCTGGATCACTTGTGCGTGGTCGACCAGCCTCGCTTTGAGTAAATTATTACGGATCAATTGGACTGCCGAGTTGTCATTTTCGACAAACGTCGCGGCGGCAGCACCCCGGCTCAAAGCTTCAATACCAAGACTGCCCGTTCCGGCAAAAATATCGCATACGGAACAGGTAGTGATATCCAAAAGGTTGGCAACACTATTAAAAATCGATTCCTTAACCATATCTTTGGTCGGACGGATGCGGTCATCATCAAACGAATTAAGCACCAGACCACGTCGCTGCCCCGCGATAATGCGCATAGTAACTAAAAGTTGAAATCAAGGAAATTTAAGGATTCGACTGACCGGAAGTTTGTTTGCTGGAATCGGCTAATTGAACCGGCGATAAAACGTTATATTCCAGCAAAAGAATGTCAGGCTTTGGATTTTTCTTATCTTTTTGAATGGTATAACTGGCGTTATATTTCGTCCATTCCATATTCAGAGAGAGCCGATTCAGTTCCTTCACATATTTTAGAAAATCACTATAGCTTCCTTCAACACGGAATTGGCCTTTATGCGTATTCATCACAACGCCTTTGGTCTCATTCATCGTACCTTCTTCCGTCATTTTCAATTGGTGTTTTTTACCCAATTGAATCATTGCTTTTTTAACTTCCGCAACGCTGAGATAATTGGGCTTCATGAGCGCCGTATCTTTATCAGCCGATGGCGCTGGATAGAGATTGCCAAAAATTACAGTTTTGAAGCGGAAACCCGGTACGGCTGTTCCCGGCTTAGTCGCCTGAGGCCTGATCGATTCAATAACGCCAACGCCTTTAATATCTTTCGTAAATTGTGCAATATCCTTATCGGTTTTACCGTAAATTTCCATATTAAAAGCATTGTCGTTACCTTCCAATTGAAGCGTTGTAATCCATAAATTTTTGCTGATAGTATTGAGCGAATCGATCGTTCTGAGTAACTGGAAATCGCGGATTTGAACTTTGATAGTATTCGACATATACAATTGCCGTATACGTTCCCGCCGTTGCTCTTCGAGTTCTGAAGCCGACGGGCCTGTTTCCTCCACTGGCAGTATGTTAAGCGGACCTGTATATTGTTCGACAAATGCTACGACCGAATACCGTTCCATATAACCGTAAACACTTCCACCGATAACTACAAGGAGAAAAATGACTAACATGATGAAACGGCGGTAGCTTTTTTTAGCTTCCTGAGAAATAGTTTTATTCGAAGCAGATAACTGTAACTCGCCTGTACGATCACGGGCAGCCGGCGTAGAAAGATCGTTGCGTAATAAATTAATTTTAATCATAGGTCAATCCGCCAAAAGTTTGATCGCAGCGCCGACACATTCGGCATACGGAGAATAGTCTTTAACTTCAATCTGTAGGCTTTTTTTAGTTTCTTTACTTTCGTCGGATTCTTCCGACTCAACCGGTTTGGGAATAAGCTCGTCGGCAAGTCTTATTTTGGAAAAGGGGTTAATCACTTCGGCATTAAAACGTTGTTCAATGTGCGGTATCACAGTCGCGGCCATTGCATTGCATAAAATGACACGATCAATCGTCGTATCTTCTTTATATACGGCTACTGCATTGTCCAAATGTTGATTGATCAAAGACCCCAGCCTTGCGGGTACACTTTTGGCCGACGACGTCATCTGGTAAACAGACTCGATATCATAGCCATTGCACAACAAAATAGTTGCCACGCCCGGTTTAGCCTCGACCAACGCCGTCAAACCTTCACCGCGATTATAATTCATCTCATAGGCTGCGTGTGCGCATAAAACATCCATATCTACACACGCCAAGCTGATTTTACTTTTTTCCAAAACCGCATTAAGGGTATCGATAAACCGCCTGCGAACACCTACCACCAGCACGGGAGTCAACGATGAACCGGTCGAACGCAGTTCATGGGTATTGACGATAAACTGATCGACGTCGTCCAGAATTTGTTGTCCAATTTCCCATTTAACCTGATTTTCGAATTCGGCGTCCGTCTCACCCGGCTCAATTAAAATCCGATGCAAAGCAATGAGTTGTGAATTCATGCTCAGGTTCAATTTGCGGGCCTTGATCGCATTATCTTCAATGCATCCGTTGACGTACGAATACAAGTCACGAATATTTTTTTCAACGCCTTCAATACCGGTACCGAATTTCATATTGGTTGCAATCGTACCGAATTTTCTGGCCATGAATGAAGCTTCAAGACGTACTACTTCCGCAAAAAAAATATTTTGGCCGCTGAAACTGATACCCAGCGCAGCTTTCTCACGGGGCTGGTCATCATCAATATGGTCGTACGAACGGCGTTCTACTTCAGCATTAATGCTCATGCTGCACCTGATTTAGTTGGCTAACTCGGCCTTTTCATCCCAATGGATTTCACCTTCAACAACAGCTCCAATCCATTTAATCTCGTCTTCATCCATCGAAGGTTTCAAGTTAAAAGTTTTACGGCCGGATTTTTTGACAAGCTCGATGATAAAGGGTTGACCGCTCAATGAATTAATCGGAAGCGAATCAATATATGCTTTTTTAAAATCCGATAAACTCATATTCTCCAGTTCTGCTTTACGGTCTTCGAGGCGCATGTATGCTCGCTGAAGCGGCAAAAATAAGCTGTCTGGCACCATCGTCGCATCGGCCGATTTAGCAAATTGAGTTAATTTCGTAAAATCGGAAGTGTAAGTCGTATCGACGTACAAATACTGATACTCCAGCTGGAATAACACTTTCATTTTGGCTCGGGTGATTTTCAATAATTTATTCTGCTGTTCTCTCTCAAGCATCGGCACTACGAGTGACCAAATCAATATGCCGAGCATAATGACAATTCCAACTTCCAGAAAGATATTACCTTTGGGACGAACCCGAAGTTCAACCGATTTCTTTTCATCTGCCATAAATCCTCCGATGTAATAGCACGTTCAATTAACAGTTACAAAAGGTTTTATTTTATCGAACATTTTCTTTCCGATGCCTTTGACACGTTGCAGATCGTTGACCGACGTGAATGGACCGTGCAGATTGCGGTAGTCGACGATACGCGCGGCTAATTTTGGACCGACACGCGGAAGCGAAGCAAGTTCCTGCACATTCGCTTCATTGATATTGATCGTCCTTACAGGCGAATCGCCGGATTCAGCGATCAAAGAATCGATCGTTTCCGCAGTTGCGCCCGATGCCAAGATCATCCGTATCGTATCGGCTCGGTTTTTCCATACCAGTTGCAGCGAATCTTTCACCGCTAAAGCGGTAATACTGTCCACCAAACTGTCGTGTTGGCCGGAAGCGACTTTAAATTTTGCCAGCTCTTCTTCGCCGGAATCGGTCACGCGTTTTGGCGGGACCAATGAACCAATCAGCGTGATGACCAATAGTAAAAGAACAAAATGCGTTTCCTGGCGCGTTAAACCGAAATTGCTAAAGAAACGAATAACTCGTTCAGACCAATTCTTCATTCTCCCTCAACCGTAAACCCCAAAGACAGACAAAACTTAATTACTAAATGCTTCCTTCACTTTTTTAAAAAAACTTTTTTCTTCATCGGCTGAAGGTTTAAAATGTTCACTTTTCATCATTTCATTCAGCATCTGGCGTTCGTGCTCACTCACACGCGCCGGCGTGTAGACGGCAATGCGAACGAGTTGATCGCCGGACCCGTTACCGTTGAGATGCGGGATACCTTTGCCGCGCAGGCGCAAAATTTTTCCAGATTGAATTCCAGGTGGTATGGTCAATTTGACTCGCCCGACCAGCGTGGGTACTTCGACATCATCACCCAATACTGCTTGTGGAAAGCTGATGGCATAGTCAAGTAAAACATCATCGCCATGACGTTCAAAAATTTCGTCTTCTTTTTCTTCGATAATAACGATCACGTCGCCGGGTTGCCCGCCAAATTGCGCCGCGTGGCCTTGCCCACGAAGCGGAATATAATTGCCTGTAGTTACACCCGGAGGAACTTTCACATTGATCGTCGTTTCACCTTGTATCACGCCATCGCCTTGACAATCCGGGCACGGTTTACTCACGACGGTTCCTTGACCCTCACAATTGCGGCAAGTCGTAATATTGACAAATTGTCCGAAAACGGAACGTGAAACTTGTTTGACTTGTCCGCTTCCTCCGCACACACTGCAGGTATTGCGCTGTGATCCCGGAGCTCCGCCGGTACCCGAGCAGGTATCGCACGGTTTGCGTTTTTTCAGTTTGATCTTCTTCGATACGCCTTCAGCAATTTCCTGAAGCGTCAGCTTCAGCCGTACTTCCACGTCAGCACCACGTGCCTGACGGGATGAACGCTGTCCACTGCCAAAAAAATCAAATCCTCCAAAACCTTGAAATATATCGCTGAAATGCGAAAAGATATCATTGATGTCCGTAAATCCCTGATCGCCCATTCCCCGCAAACCGTCATGACCAAATCGATCGTAATTGGCGCGTTTTTGATCATCGCTCAGTACGGAGTATGCTTCAGCTACTTCTTTGAATTTTTCTTCCGCCGGTTTGTCACCGGGATTCCGGTCGGGATGATATTGCATCGCAAGTTTACGGTATGCTTTCTTAATATCCTCCAAAGAACTGTTTTTACTGACGCCTAATATTTCGTAATAATCGCGTTTAGTCATAAGTGAAAATTCATCAATCCGGTTTTATTTAAAAGCGAGAAAATATAGGGATTGAACCCTAATTTAGCAATAAAATTATTGAGAACTTGCACTTACGCGAACGGATTTACAAACCCAGTTGTTCAGCCTTGTCTTGCATGGCTGCAATCACAAATCCTATATGTTCATCCAAATCGACGCCCAATTCTTCCGCGCCTTTGGTAATATCATCCCGGTTGACTTTCGCCGCAAAACCTTTGTCCTTCATTTTTTTTCTGACCGATTTAACCTCGACCTCTTTTACAGTTTTATTGGGACGCACGTATGACACTGCAGTAATAAACCCGCAAAGTTCGTCGCAAGCAAACAAAGTTTTTTCCAATTTCGTTTCGCGCATAACCCCGGTATAATCGGCATGCGACATAATCGCACGGCAGATGAATTCAGGATATCCTTTTTCTTTTAAAATCGTATTGCCCTTGTAAGGATGCCCCTCGGGATCGACCGGATCGGGAAATTTTTCGTAATCGAAGTCATGCAAAAGGGCGGTAATGCCCCACGATTCTTCGTCCTCGCCGAATTTTTTTGCATAGGCCCGTACGGCACACTCCACGGCCAACGCATGTTTCCGTAAGCTTTCACCTTGGGTATATTCGCATAATAAATCCCATGCATCATTCCGTGTCATACTTAGCCTCCATTATGCTTATAATAATCAACACCGGATGCAATATCTTGACTTCCATTTCTTATTTCAATAACCTTTTAAGGGCACGAAAGTGAAAACCATGCTGGCTGACATTATTCTCATCATTCATTTTTTGTTTGTTGGATTTGTAGTAACCGGCTTGCTATTGATTTTCATTGGCGCCGGGTGCCGGTGGAAATGGATTCGCAATTTCTGGTTCCGGATTCTTCATTTGAGTGCGATCGGATTGGTGGCCGGTGAATCGCTGTTCGGAATCGTCTGCCCACTGACGGCTTGGGAGAATCAACTACGTTCGGCAAACGGCGGCGCTTATCAAACCAGTTTTATCCAGCATTGGGTTCATAAAATTATTTTTTATAACGCGCCGGAATATGTATTTACGATTATTTATGTACTCTTTACGTTGATCGTCATAGCAACGTTAATATGGATCAGACCGGGCCGCCCATTTCGATCCGCTAAACTTTGATCACCTTGTATCCAGCCGCTTTACGCAAACGATTCATAATCGCATGTCCCGTGCCTTTCTCAGGAATACCCTCCGCAAGAATTAACTCAACTCCGAGCCTGTCCATCGCCCGCAACGCTTTGAAAAGATTACGGGCAATCCGGTTATTGTCGGAACCGACAAACTGGATCAAACCGTATCGATAGCTGTTTGAATGTTGAGTCGTAATAACGCCGGTCTTTTCATTTTTTTTCTTACTCAAGATCGATTGAATTTTTTTGGCTATATTTTCCTTTTTTCCTTCGATAATGATAAGTTTCGCTTTCGGTGCGTAATGCTTGTATTTCATACCGGGCGATTTGGGGCGTTCAGAATTGTTTTGCGCTATTTTTACTTTCCCGATGGTTGAGCGCAACTGCTCGATAGAAATACTGCCCGGGCGTAAGAGCGTCGGTACTTTTCCGCTGACATCCACTACGGTGGATTCAATGCCATAATAAGTACTTCCTCCGTCGATTGCACAGTCGATTTTCTCTGCGAGATCTTCCAACACATCTTCAATTGTCGTCGGGCTTGGCCGCCCGCTGACATTGGCCGATGGCGCCGCAAGAGGAAACCCCGATTCGCGGATAAGCGATAAGATAATTTTATTTTTGGGCATACGGACTGCAACGGTCGGAAGTCCGGCGGAAGTTACTTCTGGAATCGCCGCCGATTTTTTGAAAACGATCGTCAAAGGCCCAGGCCAATATTTTTTCATCAGCACCGCGGCTGCTGCCGGAATTTCTGCAACCAATTCTTTTATTTTTTTTCTAGAGGCAATGTGTACAATAACCGGATTATCCTGCGGGCGACCTTTGACTTTGAATATTTTTTTAACGGCTTTTGGATTTAACGCATTGGCCGCCAGCCCGTATACCGTTTCAGTCGGTACGGCAACCAATCCGCCGGCCTTCAATATTCTAGATGCTTTTCGAATATTTTTTTTTTTAAAAGGATGCGTGATAAGGATCGTTTTCATTCAAATACAATTCAACATGCTTATTTATTTCACTTTCACAATCACAACGGTAATGTCGTCATGTTGCTCGACGCCGTAACAAAATGTGTTTACTTCATCAACAATCGTATTCAAAAGTTCTGCAGAAGTTTGATCTTTTTTCATTTGAACAAGTTCATACAAGTGCTCCTCACCGAATTCATCGTGACGGTCATTCATCGCTTCGGTAACGCCGTCGGTGTAAAAAATATAAGTATTGCCCGCATCCAGCACTGTTGTTTCTTCTTCCAGATTTTTTTCAAACATTTCACCCGGTACAAGTCCGACACCGAGACCTTTACAGCGGATCAGTTTTAACATGCCTTCGTGCATGGCAATCGCCGGATTGTGGCCGGCGCGGCAAATCGTCATCGTACGTTTTTTAAGATCGATCACTCCGACGATCATGGTAACGAACGACTGGCGTTCCATTCCGTGATACATCCATTGATTGACCTCAATGAGAATTTCACGCGGCGATTTGTAAAGCCTGCTCGCAATTTGAATCATGCCCTGAATTTTTGACATGTATAGCGCGGCAGAAACGCCTTTGCCTGAAACGTCGCCTACAGCGATCATAAAACGATGGTCATCCAGTTTGATATAATCGAAATAATCTCCCCCAACGGACAACGCAGGTAATGACACGCCGGCAATATCCAACCCGGGAATTTCCGGGCTTCGCGCAGGAAGCAATGACTGCTGGATACGTCGCGCAACGTTCAGTTCATTTTCAAGTTTTGCTTTTTCCAATTCTTCTTTGATCAGGCGTGCATTTTCAATAGCAATCCCTGCTTGACTCGCTACCGTTGTGAGCAAGTCCATATCTTCTTGAGCAAATGGTTTTTCAGAAAGCTTCGGACCCATTAACAAAACGCCGATCAATGAATTTTGCTTGACCATTGGAACGGCCAGTACGATTTTACATGCACTAATCGTCAATTTTTCCTGACCGGGTACTGGCAGTTCGGCAAGGTTAACGGGATCGAGCAGTTGAGGCCGTTTTGTTTTAGCCAGTTGTTCAATCAGACCACCCGGACAACATTCGAGATCACATTGAGCTTCAGCAATTCCGTGCTGAATATAATTGGACGGTTTGATTGCATGGTCGGCATAAAGCGCAATGGCCATCGATTCGATGTGCATTGTACTGGTAACGGTATAGATAACTTTTTGTAAAATTTCGTCCAATTGCGTCAAATGTGGCAATTCCTGTGAAAAATCCAGTAACGCTTTTTGGTAATTATATCGTTCCCGGAAAAAGCGCTTATCGACAACGGTTTGGATGCGTTCTTTCATAGGCGCAAAAACAAATGCCGCGATCAGTAAAACGCCAAATTGCAAATATGGATTTTGCGAACCGCCGCCAATAATACCCTGCACGGCATATCCCATGATCAAAAGGATCGCGAGATAAACAACCGCCACGCCGGCCGTCGTTGCAGCATACACAAGGCTCTTTTTAATGATAACGTCGATATCCATCGTACGATAGCGGAATATCGAATAACCAAACGACAACGGAATCAGCGCCACTATGCCAACGGGCGTCAGCGCTTCGGGATAATTAATAAAAACGGCGCGCCCAACGTTCGGAACGATCAACAAATACAAAAATCCACTAAAGCCCAAGGTTGTTCCGATCAAAATACTTTTTAGAGGTTTGCGTTGTTTCGGATCTTTGAGTTTGAAATAACTGCGGCAGAACAATCCGAAGCCGGTACCCATCATTGAAAAAAATATAAAAACGGAAAGGATTCCGTTAGCTTTCATGATTACACCGACAATGAAATACACAATATTGAGGAAAGAGAAAACATAGATGGATGGAATTAGCCATCGGCTGGTTTTGGACGATAAGCGTTCGTTAGGAAAGACCAGAAAAAAGTGGATAAACAGAGCTGGAAATAAAATATATCCGACGATCACATTGATTATCCAAAACAGTGAGCCGTTATAATTCACACCGACAGCAGCACCTCCAAGAATAAAAAGCAATGCACCAAACATCGACATTTTAAAAAACAACGATGGAACACGGTCGCCCGGCCTCGCTGTTCCTACCATCCATCCTACCAACAGAAAACCGAATCCAAGTAAAGCAAACCCGAAATAAAGCGTATTCATCGTCATGACTATCTGTAACGGCAATCGTAATTTTTGATCGTTACGCACAACAGTATAAATCAATGTATCTTCGGGCCTTGCTTTATTAAGAATCTGCGACGCATGACCTGTTGAGCGCAACAGCGTATCATTGATAGCGATCAGAATATCGCCATCTTTCAATCCGGCGCGATCGGAAACACCGCCTTCTAAAATTTCCCGAATCACGATATGTTTCCCTTGATCGGTTTTTTCTTCCGACCATAAACATTGGTCGTTCGGCGTTCGTTTCATGATAAATGCGTCGACAAAATAATATATACCGGTTGCGCCGACGTAGAACACAATCGCGATGTAAACTGCTTTTAAGATTTTCGTGCGATTCATAAATTTTCCTATATATCAATAAATGATTGGAAACGTTGGAGAATCGGCAAGCTCTCGACTAAAGGCATGGACGGAACGCCCATGGCATCATCGACATAATCTGAAGTGCGCATACCGTTGAGCACGCAAGATACACCATCCAACTGCGCAAGCAACGCCATAGCTATCCGGCTTAGTGATGCAGAACTTTCAGGATAACCGGCCCGGTAAAGATTCGTACGAATCCGGTCGGAAACCGGCTGATTCGCTGTATACAAAAATTTTTCAATCCCTTCAAGCGTTTCATTAATCGTCCGTATAAAACGATTCTGCCAATCGTTCCATTGCGGGTGGACGTTGTGCAGTTCAGCCCCATGCCGTATCCACTGAGTGACCGGTGGAACGATGTACTGATCCATTACGCCGTTCCAGTAATCCGGCGACGGGAGATCGAGCGCAATATATTTTAAATAAGCGGCCAGTCCTTCACCCTGCTGCCCGAATGCTTCACTGCCGAATGTGTGAACACACTCTTCTTCAACAACTTTTAATGGTTGAAGTAATTCAACAAGGAAATTCTCATCGGGCTTTTTCTGTCCTGCTTTGACATAATCGGCGAGCCGGTAAAGTTTTCCCTGGTAAAACGCATTCAGCGGGCGATTGAGCAATACGCCGATTCCGTTTTTTTTGCAAAATTGTAAAACCGATTGTCCGTCGTGAGTCGGATAAAGCGCGCCGCCGGACTCATACACATTCATCGGCAATTGAATTACTTTGAAATGGTGGTTGCCCAACAATTGTGCTTGTTCGAGCGCTCGTTTGACGCTTGTTCGGGCACGGTCTTTTTCATGCAAACCGAAATTATTCGAGCTGATACCATAATAACGAATACGGCCCGATTGAACCTCGGTTTCCAAATACTGAAATGCCGTGTGAATTCGCCGGTAAAATTCATCCAAAACGGATTCCGTGATCGGCTGAGTTTGCGACGCATGATTGATAAAATATTCGGGATTGTGAAGAAGAAATACGTCGCAATGATCCAATTGCAGCCGGCGAAGTGAGCGGTCGATCTGCGTTTTCAAAAATTCCGGATGAATGCAATGCCACAATCCGTCGCCGTATTTCACCACTTCGGGAAAATCCATTTCCTGAGCCAGCCGCATATTTTGTCCCTGAATATATCCGCCTTTGGTAACGACCACAACCTGTGAACGGTCGAAACGCTTGAGGAGTTTACCGACCAAAATTTCAGATAAACCATCCCCGTAATTGGCGCTGGTATCGATGAGGTTACCGCCGAGATTCAGGTATTTTTGTAAAGCTTCTTCATGCGCCGGGTTGCCGTCGGCAATACGATAACACCCGAATCCCATAATATGACAGGTATAGCCGGTTGTGCCTAGCGAGCGAAAAGCGGGGTGTGCATTCATGACTTTTACCGGTGAGGATTTCTATGAAGGTCGGAAAAAAGATGAAGATTGGCAATCGTAATATTTTATTGAATACTACGGGCTGCTCTCGGACGACGCATGATTGATCGCATCGAGGGATTTGAATTGGTATCCTTGCTTTTTTAAATCCTGGATAACCTGATCGAGAGCATCCGCATTGTCTTTGGAAGTTGCATGCAACAGCATGATCGCGCCGTCTCGGATGCCTTTTATGATTTTATTATAGGCGAATTGTTTGCCCCGAAGATTGTGTGCATCCCAGTCGTCGTATGCAAAACTCCAGAATACGGTCCGGTAACCCAGCGATGAAACGATCGCGAGCGAACGTTCGCTGTATTCGCCGCTTGGCGGACGAAAGTACGTCATCTTCTGCTCGAAAAGATCATAATACATCCGTTCAAGTTCGAGCACTTCTTCTTTGGTTGATTCGTAATCCAGTTTAGGCAGGCTCTGGTGATTGGCGGAATGATTCCCGATAATATGCCCTTCATCGAGCATGCGTGCGACGAGTTCATGATTGTTTTTTAAATAATAGCCGGTAATAAAAAAAGTCGCTTTCACGTCGTTGGTTTTCAAAACATCAAGAATAGTCGACGTGTTACCGTTTTCATAACCGCAATCAAACGTGAGATAGAGATTTTTTTCTGCACGGGGATCTTCGTAAATTGCATTATATTGCGCAAGCATTTTGTCCATCGATTTGGTAATATCCGATTTTCGCCAGCCCCATCCGGTCAATTTGCCATTGAGTAATTTGAGTTTGGCTACTTCTGCAAGCACAGTCGAATCGGCCGCCGGTTGCAATTGTTTTAAATGGCTTTTTTCCAGCCATGCGGCGTACGTATCAATGCCCTCAGCCATTGCTTCAGCAATATTATCTTTTTCGAATACGATTTTCCGCATGTCCTGTTCGTTGCTGGCAAATCCGATTTCGATAAGCACGGCAACCGGGTTTTCACGCAGCAATTTATAATCACGTTCAACAATACCCTGGCTGTAAAAGCCTTTGCCGTGAATATCCATAATTTGCCGCATACTGCCTTGAATACATTCGGCTAATTTTCGGCTTTTCGAATTCCTTTTTTCGGCGATATAAATCTCAGTTCCGCGAATACCTTTATATTCGAAATTATTCCAATGCAAGCTGACGCAAATAACTTCTTTTTTATTGTCTTTCCCGAAATTTTGAATTCTTTTCATGCGCCCGAAGATCGACATCGTCGAATCCCCGACGGCTTCTTTCGTTTTAAAAACATTTTGATAACCGAGTGCCTTTAACTTTTTCTCCAGCAGAACGCCGTAATCCCACATAACGTCGCGTTCGTAATACGTCTCGCCATCCAAAATCGCGCTGGAGCCTTTGTCCTGCAACCAGCCGCCGCCATGCCCCGGGTCGATGACGATGACGTAATTCTCATTGGTGTACAGAACGTGCGAAGGAGTCGTTTCCGTATATCTTTTTAATTTCAACGCAATACGGCGTATGATTTCTGCAAAACGGCCGGCATGTGTTTCAAGCGATTCCGTACGCAAGCTATCCTGCAATGTATCGGCTTGCGCCTGGCCGTTTTTATTCCCATCGTTCTGTGAAAAAACCGAAACCGTCCACAGAATCATGATCAAAAATACCGGTGCTTTCAAGAGGTATACTTTCAATTATAATGCAGTTGAATCGGAATGGGATAATAACTCCCGAATTTTCTCAATAAGTAAAGGATCGCGCAAGGCGGCAATAGCTTTTATGAATTCCTGTGGAGCGCCTTTCAGCGCCATCTCCTGGATAAACGAATTGATCAGCGATGTACGCCCAAAGCCGTCCATCGCAATCACGGCGCGGATAAAATTGCCGATTTTTTCATCTTCACCGGCTACGCGGATCAGATTGACGAATACTTCATCTGCAGGTATGGACTTATCATTCATATCGGTTCTGCCAAAAGTTCTCGCACATACTTATCCATTTTGCCGTCCGATCCAAAAATTTTATACCGCACAAAACCTTTTCGGTCAATCAAAATTGCCGACGGCGTTCCACCCAGATTGTACATGTCAAACGTCTCCGCAACATAATCCTGATGCAAAACATAATCGCGGATACGTAAACGTACACGCATTTGTTCGCCGTAACTGAGACGTTCGAAATTAGGAATTTCGTGTTCGATAATTTGAGCGATTTTGGAATCGACATGTTCCGAGTCGTGCGCGATCACATGGTCCATCGCTACCGGAAATGGAATAGTATAACGTAATCGATTTCCTTCAAGCCAGTCGCGGTTTTGGAGTATACGCAAAGGTTCACCGATGACTTCACCTGTCTTGACCAGTTTTTTCAGGTTATCTGTAGTGTTTTTGTCGAAATCTTCGAATGCGGTCGCCAGCCCGATCGCTTCCAATCCTTCTTTATGATGTTTGGCGTACACTTCGATCGCTTCCGGCAATCCGTAAACGAAACAACCCGGACAATTTACCTGGAAAACTTCAACCAGAATAACCTTTCCACGTAATTGATCGAGATTGGTTTCCGGTCCCTGAACCCATTCTGAGATTTTTAAATTCGGAGCAGCGTCGCCGATTTGAACCATGTCAAAAATCTTGTTTTTGCAATTTATTTAATTTTTCCCAAAGCCGTTTTCAATTTCGGCACCATTGTTTCAATGTCGTTGAGCGAGACGGCTCCGACGGACAACCGAAACCAACCCGACTGTTCCGCATGCGCAAAGGCTTGAAAGGGAACGACTGCAACTTGCGCTTCGTGGAGAAGATACTGGCGGATTTCTTCGTTACTTGTAAACACGCCGCCGCCGGGCTTGTTTTTTCCGATCAGATTGAATTGTGCTGTCAGATAAATCGCGCCCATGGGTTCGATAGCGTCGACCGCCAATCCGGCCGATTTCATGGCCATGAGGTTGTTATACAAAAGTTCAAGACGCGACTGCACACCCGCTTTCATGGTCTGGTGATACTGGATAATTTCGCCGCTGCGCAAGAGAAGCTCTGAACTGGCAAGCTGCTCTGCCCGCGGCGCCCAGGCTCCGACGTGGCCGAGAATTGCGGACATCCGCTCGATCACGTCCTGCGGTCCGACGCTCCATCCGACACGCACGCCTGTTGCTGCAAACGATTTCGAAATTGCATCCACAAAGATCACGTACGGCGCTATTTCAGGCCGCAAGGAAACCGGATTATAATGATCCGTTTTTCCAAACGTCAGCATCCAGTAAACCTGATCGTACATAACATATAAAGGTTTCACGCCTTTACCGCGCCGGCGATTTTCTTCGAGCACCAGATCGCAAATACCTTCCAGCACGTCCCGTGTGAACGCCGTACCGGTCGGATTCAGAGGTGAATTAAGCGAAAGAAGAACGGCGTCTTTGATCGCATCTTTCAATAGATCGCGTGTCGGCAAAAACGAGGTTTTGATCGAACATGGAACAGCTACGCCTTTCGCTCCGACCATGTGCACGTAATGATTATTATTCCATGACGGCGTCGGATAAACGACTTTTTCACCCGGATCGACGACGGCGCGATAAATGCCATAAATTACCGGGCGGGCGCCACCCGTAACTATAATCGATTTCTCGGGATATTGAAGATGAAGCCATTCCGAATAAAATTGCTGAACGGCCTTGCGCAGTTCCATCACGCCGTCGGACGGAGGATAGTTCGTCTGACCTTTCTGGTATTGCCGCGTAATATCTTTTTCCAGGAACTCCGGAATACGAAATTCCGACGGATTAAAATCGCCGACGGTAAGATTACAAACTTTTTGTCCGTCCGCAACCATGGCGCGTATGTCAGCGGCAATTTTCAATATTTCCGATCCTACAAGCCCGCCGGCCATACCTGAAACACGTATATCATGTTCATTTGAAAAAAATTTCTGTACGTCGATTTTTTCCGTCAAGAAAACCTCCGTTGATTCTAAACAAAACTTTGATCTTAGTGTGGTGGAAAGCGACAGAAATATAAAAAAAAATGCCGCAAATGCTAATAAAAAGTAACGGAGCCTTATGCAGGATTGATTGACTGGGGTCAGCGCCTCATCGTCATTTCTCGATAAACTCGAAATGACACCCGGATTTAAGTACGTTGCAAATCAGCCAGGGCTCTGCGTTCTCTGAGAACTCTGGTGTAAATAAAAAAGGCGGATCGCCCTGTTTGCGAATCCGCCCTTTGTACCATGGAGAGGAGAAACTTAATCGTCATTGTGCCATTTGAAACGTTTCATCATTTTATCTTTCCCGAAAGATTTTCCCATAAACGGCATCCGCATTTGATCGAGTTTGTCGCGTTGTTCTTTGGTTAAAATGTTACGCGTGTCAATCCGCGCGTTGATCCGATTGATTTTGATCTGCGTTTTCAATGATTCGATTTCTTTCACTTTGGCCGCAATCTGATCTTTGTTAGGACTATCCGAATCAACTAATTCTTTCAGATCGATGCGTTTCAGTTCAATCTGGCTTTTGATAGGAATATTAAGCTTCTGCAATTCGCTGTGAATTTTTTTGATTTTGTCCCGTTGTTCTTTAGTCAGATTCACATCGTCCTGTACTTTTTGAATCATATCGCCGGCCACGAAGCCGCCGCCGAATCCGGGTGTTTTGAAAGCCATGACATTAGGTATGCCGGCAACAAAGTCACCTTCATCGACCGGCGCCTCAAAAAACGGAAATTCAATCATCACGTCGGCCATCAATTCATTGCGAATCATTTCCATGCTTTCATCGACGCTTGCATCGTCTTCTAACATTTCATCGGGAACTTCCTGCGCTTTTAAATTCGGTAGTGCCAGCGCCAATCCCATCAAAGCCAAAGTCAAAAGTTTCATAAGTTTCATGGTGGTGTCCTTTTTCTTAATGAATCTCTCTTTTCTGATTAAAACCGGTTTTTAGTATTCGGAAGATTAGACGAGGGTTATTGAAAGCGGTTTAAAAAATTTTAAGTTTTTTAAATTTTACGGTTTACGGACGATAAGTCATTCCAACGAAAAAACCGTTGCTGTCATGCGATGGGTTTCGCTCGGCGCCTTTGCTATTTCCATTCGATACGTGTGTGTGACGGATCGCAATAATGATCGCAATTCTCTGGCTAAAATCAATTTCAGACCCAATTCCATAACGCGTCGTCCCATTCCAATGGGTCCCAAGCCGTGCATCACGATCCGTTGGCTTAGGAAAGAAATCGGCGAAATACATTAAACCTGCTCCGGAGTCAAAAAATAAACGCCATTGTTTTTGGTTTACCGGGTAAAACCTTGCAAAAGATCTGATACCAACCCCCGTTGTGGAATTAAAATCATCGTAAGGAAAATAAGCATCCAGATCGATGCCAATTGACATCCATTTTCGAAGCCGTATTTCGATGCCTGAATTGTTTTGAATCAGATTTGTGTGAGGATATTTGTAGCCGTGTGACCAGCCGGTTTCATTGTAAAATGAGATGCGCCGATCCAAAGTGGTGTCTTTCTGTGTCAGCCAGACGCATAAACCAACCGCAAGAGCCGGAATAAGAAATCCATTCCGGGTATGTAGTTCAATCGGCTTAAACCCCAGCGGATTATCATACCAATGGTCGCCATAGGCGAATGATTGTGCGTACAATTGATTTCCAGTAAACAGAATTACAAAAAGTAGAATTTTTTTCATAATACCTTACAAACGTGATTTTTAAAAAAGCATTGGACGGACAGATGCTTCGTGGGTTTAATGAAGTTAATATTAAAGTGTTTTGAGGTATTCGATAATGGCTTTTCGTTCTTCTTCCGAAAGTCCGTCACCGAATGTGTGGCCGTGATTGGAATAACCCCGGCGGCGGGTATCATACGTCGATGATCCGTGCGATTCGTCAACTTTTTTATAGATCCAGCCAATATTTGTCGAGTCATATTGTGGCTTTTTTCGATCGAGCTCCCATAATTTTGGGCGTAACGAACTATTCAGCACAGCCGCGAGATTCGGCACTGAACCATTGTGAAAGTACGGAGCCGATGCCCATACACCGTCCAGCGGCGGCGCGACATAACCTTCTTCGGGTATCAATTTCGCCGCCGGCTCGCCTTGACCAAACCAGCTTTGATTGAACCACTTGGGGAAATCAGATATCGTTTTCCAATATTCGGCGTAGTACGGATCGGTTTCGACACGTTTCAGCGGAATGATCTTATTCGGGTATTCGCCATCCCATCCGTAACTGCCGTGGCATTTACGGCACTCGCGCTCGAAATAATCTTTACCGATTTCCGCCAATTCCTGATCGATGGTATATGGCCATTTTGGAGGTTTGAGCGATTCGATCCATGCCGCAACATCGGCAAATTTCTGCCAGATTTTTTTCGCCTCGACGGTATCGCGAATGCCGATCATTCCTGCCTGCATCAACAGCTTTCGAAAATCTCCTGTACCTTGGCCATTATAGTATAAACGTTTTTTCTTTTTCACATTCCACAGCGGCGGAATGTCCGAAACGGGCACGGGAAGGGTGTCATTAATTGAAAATACCGGGTTTTCGTTATAGGTCAAATCCGCATTTCGGTGTGCAGCAGCGGCTTCTTCGATGCGAAATGCCGGATTAGGGCCGGCACATTGGGTGACTATTTTCGATGCAAACGCCTTTTGATAACGCCACGATTCGATAAAAGATTTATACTCCAGGCTCGATTCACTGAGAAATTCTGCGATCTTTGCGCGTTTTTCTTCAAAGTTAGTAGTGTTCTTTTGTGACCAATCGGTAAACGGATTTCCTAATCCGGTTTCAAGTTTTCCGTCATGCACGGTTGCGTGGCAGGTAAAACAACTACCGCTGACGACCCACACGCCGTTCGCGTCACGAAAAACATTTTGAGTCAGTCCGATGCTTTTTTTGAAGGCGTTAAGAGTAACGGTATCATCATCAGAAGGTTCAGGTAATCCTAAAACTTTCAGAGGCGTACCCGCCGCGATGTAATCGCCGTAATACAAATATTCCAGCCCCTTTGCAGGATCGCCGCCCACAGAACGATTGGTAATCCAATCACCTGAGTCGGAGCAGGAAATGAAAAAAAAGGAAAAAATTAAAATTAGAAACAAATTCCGCGTCATTACCGGTTCCTCTTGGAAAGAGTCACTCTGAGCTTGTCTCAGAGTATGTTATATTCAAGGGCATTGGCTTTACAAACCCGAACCGAGTTCGGGTGACAACCATCGAACACTAATTGTCCTTATCCGCCATCTCGATCAATTGCTGAATCGTTTTTAAATTCCGAGTGGTAGCCGAGACTTTCAATTTATTCTCGAAAAAATTATTATTCATTTTAGCATTGCCATAGCCATTCGGTGAGAAAAAATAAATAGTTTTATTCTTCAGGACAAATTCTTCCTGAGGGTAGCTGATCCCATCGAGTTTTTTGACATGTTCGGATAGAGGCTCTTTAGCAAGAAAGGTCACATACATTCGATCCTTATCTTTTTTGGGATCTTTTAGAAACGGACTGGATTTTAAAATACCTTGAAGCTCAGAGGGTGTACGAATAATTACAGGAACGTCAAAATCAAAATCTTTTCTGATTTGTTTTTCGATCATCGATTCCAATTTTTCTGAATCGGATTGATTGCATTCAAAAACAACGTTTCCACTTTGGATATACGTCTGAACGTTTTTGAATTTTAAAGCTTCGAACGTTTTTTTCAGATCGGCCATCGGAACTTTTTTCTGGCCGCTGACATTGATTCCGCGAAGTAAAGCGATATAAGTAGACATAGTAAAAGATTTCTTTAATTTCTTAATTAACCATTGTACAGTTTATCCTACGGATCCCAATTCCATTTTATCTTTATATTCCGTTTCGAATTTCTTCCGGACACCGGCATTTTGGGCGTGACGCAATTGCGGATCGGTTTTGACTAATTCAAACGCCGCCGTACGCGCCAGCTTCATAATATCCTGATCGTAGAGGATATGCGCCAGTTTTAATTCAGGAATACCCGATTGTTTGGTTCCGAAAAATTCTCCCGGCCCGCGTAGCTTCAAATCCTCTTCCGCGATACGGAAGCCGTCCGTGGTCTCTTCCATAATTTTCAGGCGGTGTTCCGTCTCGTCCATCAGGCGATCCTTACCGACGAGCAGAATACAATACGACTGTTCGCCGCCGCGTCCGACACGCCCGCGCAATTGGTGCAGCTGCGTCAAACCAAATCGCTCGGCATGTTCGATCAGCATGATCGTCGAATTAGGAACATTCACACCAACCTCGATCACCGTCGTGCTGACGAGAACATCCAGTTTCTGATTTTTGAACTGCGTCATGATCTCTTGTTTCTCCGCGCTTTTCATTTTCCCGTGAAGCAACCCAAGCCGCAGATCGGAAAAAGTTTTCGCCGACAGTTTTTCATAAGCCTCCGTCGCCGCTTTAAGATCGGTTTTTTCGCTCGCTTCGATGAGCGGATATACAATATAACATTGCCGGCCTTTTTTAACTTCGTCGCGAATAAATTGATAAATTTTTTCCCGCGCATCTTCGCGCCGCAAAGCGGTTTTGATCGGTTTCCGCCCGGTGGGTAATTCACCGATGATCGAAATATCCAGATCGCCGTAGAGCGACATCGCCAGCGTGCGGGGAATCGGCGTCGCGGTCATAACCAGTACGTCGGGATTAAATCCTTTTTCCACGGATTTTTTCCGCATCTCGGCGCGCTGCATGACGCCGAAACGATGCTGTTCGTCGATGACGATCAAACCGAGTTTATCAAAATCGACGTGTTCCTGGAAAATCGCGTGCGTACCGACGACAATGTCCGCCTGATGAGTTTGTATGTCATGCAGAATTTTCTCACGCTCGGACTTTTTCTGGCCGCCCTTTATTAAAACAACGTTCACATTCATGCCCCACAAATATTCCTGCAAAACATAGTAATGCTGTTCGGCCAGAATTTCCGTCGGCGCCATGAATGCGGTTTGAAATCCGTTTTCGACGGCGATCAGCATGGTCATGATGGCAACAATCGTCTTGCCGCTGCCAACGTCGCCCTGAATCAACCGGTTCATCGGATGAACCGATTTCATATCCGCCCGAATTTCCCGCATCACGTTTTTTTGCGCTTCGGTGAGTTGGAACGGCAATTGATCGATCAATTCTTTTGTTTTGTCGCCGATTTTTTCAAAAACGATTCCTTTTTGCGTGGCATGGATCTGCGATTTACGATAGGCCATCAGCAATTGAAGAAAAAATAATTCTTCGAATTTGATACGTTCCTGTGCTTTGTGAAGGCTGTCGTGCGTAAGCGGAAAATGAATTTGGCGATACGTGGCGGCGCGATTGAGTAATTTATAACTTTCACGCATTTCCAACGGTAAAGATTCTTCGATCTCGTCCGTCAGATCGAGCAACGGTTTGATCAGGCGGCGAAATCCGCGACTATCGAACCACTTGCGCCTCAGTGCTTCGCTCGACGGATACACCGGAATGATCGCGCCGGTATGAAGAAAATTTTCGTCATCCTCACCGCTCAGGCGGTCGAATTCAGGATGTGTGATCTGGCGCTCGCGTCCGTAAAAATCGACTTTGCCATAGACGGCCAGCACTTCGCCGATTTCAAACGCTTTTTCATAATATTGCGCACCTTGAAACCAAATCAGGTTGATGCTGCCTGTATCGTCACTCAGGATTAACCGAAAACGCGAGCCCCGGCCGGATTTATTTTTGATGAGACCGAAGTTTTCAACGCGACCGACGACCGTGGCCGCTTCATCCACACGCAACTGACGGATCAAACTGATATTCGTCCGGTCCAGATAGCGGCGAGGAAAATAATTCAACAAGTCCCAAACCGTGAAAATCCCGATTTCATTCAACGTCTCCGAACGTTTGGGACCGATGCCGGATAAAAATTTTACATCGCTTTGTAAATTAGGCTTCATAATTCAATGACACGCCGATGACACTATCGAACGGATTTTTCTGTGTAATCAAAGATTTACACAAAATATTATGATTTTTTAATATTCAAAATACAAATTGACTTCCCGCCTTTAATCTTTATATATTCTCTCCAGCACAACACAGACCCGGCAGACCCGATCTTGATTTCCAAAGATTACAAAGTTCTAGTCGTTGACGACGAGGACGAAGTGCGTGAAATGATTCGCCGTATCTTACGCTTTTCTAATTATCAGGTAATTGAAGCGCGTGATGGCGATGAAGGCCTTCAAAAAGCCGTCAATGAAAAACCCGACCTGATTACGCTCGACATCATGATGCCGGGCAAGGATGGATTTCGTCTATGCGCAGAACTCAAGCAGCATGCGGCTACGAAACATATTCCTGTCGTAGTTTTGACGGTTGCCGGAAGCCGTAAAAAGGCAATGACTGCCGGCGCTGATTATTATATGAACAAGCTTTTTTCTATCGATGAATTCGTCAAAGTGATCAATAAGCTGGTGGGACGCCATCCGTCCGAACAACCTTCCGCGTGAATCAATCGGTTTTTAATTTTATTGAAGACATTTTCAACACTTCTGACTTTTCTAAAATTTTCACATCACTCTTTCGAATTTCAAACGGCCTGATCTGCACCAAATCATACCGCTCCAATTGATCGAAGGCTGAATTACTTTCAGAATCGTCCCGGTTATTTTTGACAAATTCCTTCCTCCCAAGATCGTTGCACAAAAAAATTCTCTTCCGGCCTTTTTCTTTAAATAATTCACTCACGACACGGAATTGATTTTCATAGTCACGCCCATTCAAAAAATCGGACAAATGCCGGTCTGTTTGCGTTAACACAACATACGAAAATTTCAGCGACTTTTTGATATTGCCGATCAACTCATCTATCACTTCGATGAATGCCGGTCTTTCCCACGTCCAGTCGTGATGACACCAATCGTTGTCGTTCTGCAGTGCCGGACACATTTTTTTTGTAAAACACGGTGCGTACACTGACCATGACTTCTCGACGGCACGATCACGAAAATTTAATAGTACCCGAGATGTCTCTAATAAGGCAGGTTCGATCAGAATGACAAAACCGTCATACGCCAAATGTTTCTGCAAATTTGACAGAACATTTTCACGCCCTTCATCGGACAGTTCATTCAAAAAATTTGCACCAATAATAAGGTCGTAACGTTCTTCAATATTCAATATTCTTTCAAGGTCGTACGTTTGGCAGCGAAGCGTATGAGGAAACTTAAACGAACGAAAATCGGTTTCAAATTCTTTTAATGATTCGGCCGATTGATCGATAGCAGTAAAATCAATTTGTGTGTGTGGGTGATATTGCTGAAACCAAAATGCGCTGCCGTAAACCAATGTTCCGGTACCTGTTCCAAGGTCGAGAATTTTAATGTTTTTTTTATTTTCAAAAAAACCGGAATGTGAAATTTCATCCAAAGGAAAATGAATTTTCAGGAGATTACATGAGGAAAAATATAACAGGTACGCCTGGCGAAAAGCAGGTTGATTAAGGTAGACGCTGTTAGTAAAATCTTTTCTGAATTTAGGCCGGCTGAGTTGTTCTGAAAGAAGACGAATCGTTTGAGAGACTGGCTTAAGAGCGTTGGTTTTAGGCGACATAAGATCGATCATAAACCGGCGTTCAAGAAACGCGATAAAATCCAATGGGAGCGCCGGGGTTTTATTCATAGCCGACTGCTTACTTGATGATAAATCGCCTGCGTTCAATGAGATTTAATCACGTCCACGCCCATATATTGACGTAACGCTTTCGGAACGATCACCGTGCCTTCATCGGTTTGATAATTTTCGATGATGGCCGAAACAATGCGCGGTAACGCCAGTCCCGAACCATTGAGCGTGTGGACGTATTCGGGTTTTTCATTACCCGACTTGAATTTAATGTTCATTCTCCGTGCCTGGAATGCTTCGAAATTGCTGCACGAGGAAACTTCCAACCAACGTTGCTGACCGGCCGACCATACTTCCAGATCGTATTTTTTAGTTTGCGTAAAACCCATGTCTCCTTTGCACATCAACAAAACACGGTATGGCAATTCCAAAAGCTGTAAAAGTTTTTCCGCATCAGTACGAAGACTTTCCAATTCGTCGTACGATTGATCGGGATGAACGAATTTTACCAATTCTACTTTATCAAATTGATGCAATCGATTGAGGCCGCGGACGTCTTTGCCGTACGAGCCCGCTTCGCGGCGAAAACACGGCGTGTAAGCGGCGTACTTGATCGGCAATTGTTCAACTTTCAAAACGGAATGACGGTGAATATTTGTCACAGGTACTTCTGCGGTCGGAATTAAATAAAATTCGTCGCGCGTGACGACGTACATCTGATCTTCTTTGTCGGGCAATTGTCCGGTGCCAGTCGCGCTGTCGGCATTGACGACGATCGGCGGCTGAATTTCTTTGTAACCATTGACAGCGGCCTGATCGAGGAAAAAATTGATCAACGCACGCTGCAACTGCGCACCGTAGCCTTTGTATACGGGAAATCCCGAACCGGCAATTTTTGCTCCGGTTACAAAATCAATCAGATCGAGATTTTGCGTAATGTCCCAATGCGGCTTCATTTCAAAATCGGTTTTCGGCGCTTCGCCCCACGTAAAAATAGTCTGGTTGTCTTCAGGAGTCGAACCGTCGGGTACAGACGGATGCGGAACGTTAGGTACCGTAAGCAAAACCTGATTCAGGTTTTTTTCAACCAGCGCCAATTGTTCGTCCAGAATTTTAATATCATCACCGACTTTTTTCATTTCAGCAATCAATTCGTCCGCGTTTTCTTTGGCTTTTTTGCGGCGGGCAACTTCTTCCGACGCCTTATTACGTTTTGCTTTTAATTCTTCCACCTTCAGGATTAACGATTTGCGTTCATCATCGAATCGTATAATCGCGTCAAAATCTGCTTCAAATCTTTTGTCTTTGGCCGCTTTTTTGACGAGTTCCAGATTTTCGCGTATGAATTTGAGTTCCAGCATAACTTCCTTCTTAAAATAATTTTAGAATGGCCAAACATAAAGAATTAACCGAAGAAATGCAATAATTGCAAAATAGCAAGATTCCTTAAGTTTTGCGCTAACCGAGCATTTATTTTTCGATTAAAGAACCATTACACACTAAGGGATTTTTTATGCGGGCATTAATTCTTTTATTTTTCACATTCAAACTTTTCGCGCAAAATCCGGTTGAACTGCCGACGACTCAACAAATTCCAAAGCTTGACGGCGTTTTGAATGATGATGTTTGGCAACAGGCTTTTACGATCAATGACTTTGTTCAACGTCTTCCGCATGAAGGTCAAACCCCGTCGGAAAAAACGGAAGTGTTTTTACTATACACGTCGACCGATTTATATGTGGGGGTAAAATGTTATGACAGCAAACCCGATCACATTGCCGCCACGGTCATGCAGCGTGATAATTTCGATCTGACGCAGAACGAACAATTTGTGATTGCGATCGATTCGTATAACGACGGCCGGAGCGGTTTTTGGTTTTCAACCAATCCGCTCGGCGTACGCGTCGATGCACAATTCAACAATGAAGGCGACGTATTTATTGTCGAATGGGACGGAATATGGGATGTTCAGGCGCATAGCGATAGCGACGGTTGGTCGGCTGAACTACGGATTCCATTTTCAACCTTGCGGTTTAAATCCGGCTCGGAAAATATCATGGGCATTAATCTTTATCGGCGGATCATCCGGACGAATGAACATCTTTTTTCTCCGCTCATTCCCTTGCAATATGCCAACGGCACTCCAAACGTTTCCATAGCGAGAAAATTTCTTTTCAAAAATATTGTTGGCAACAAACGCTGGTTTTTCAAACCAACGATCATAACGTCTCATGAAAAAAATTATATTCATCACGATTCAAAGGCATCCGGCGATCTTGGCCTGGATTTGACGTACGCTTTGAGCGATAACATGGTGACGACGATTACATACAACACGGATTTTTCTCAGGTCGAAGCCGATGACCGGCAGATCAATCTATCGCGATTTAATATTTTCATTCCCGAGAAACGCGATTTTTTTATTGAAAATTCGGCGTTATTTGCTTTTGGGTTGACGCAAGAGGCTGAAGTATTTTTCAGCCGCCGCATCGGGCTGGCCGCCGATACTTCAGGACAATTATTTACCGTTCCTATTCTTGCCGGCGGCAAAATGACCGGTAAGATCGGCCGGTTTGACATCGGCATCCTCAACGTGCAAACGCAAGATCGCCGTAATGTTCCTGATCAGAATTTTTCGGTCGTTCGGATGAAATATGAAATTTTGCCGCGATCGTATATCGGACTGATCGGCACGCGTAAAGATCCGGCCGAAGGCCGCACCAATTCTGTCGTTGGTATAGATGGCAATGTTTTTTTGAACGAAACCGTTGCCGTTTCGGCTTTTGCGGTGACATCGAAATCGGCTGTCGATGATCCCGGCTCTTCGATGTACAATGCTGCCATCTATCGCGGCGGTGAGCGCGAGGCGTTTAATTTTTCTGTCACCAGTATCGGAAGAAATTTTGACCCGCAAATGGGTTTCCTTGTACGTTCGGATACCCGTAAATGGTATGGCGACGTTAAATGGCCGGTTTATCTGAAACATCCTGTTTTGCGCCGTTTCGTGCCGGAATATGAAACTACATATTACGAAAATCCGCATGACCGGATTGAAAATTATTTTCATAAATTCAACTTCACGACAGAATTGGTTACGGACGATATTATATCGGTTTTTATCAAACGGAATTTTGAATACATCCCGTCAACGTTTCCGATTTTCCGTACGGTAGAAATTGAAAATGGAAACTATCATCAAACGTCAGGCGGTCTGTCGCTTTCTTCCAAACCCGGTCGCCGTTTGTCGGGAACATTATCGCTTAGCGGCGGCGGATTTTACGGCGGCTCATTTTATGAAATCGGAAGCTCCCTCTTATGGAAGTGGAATTACCACCTGACGTTGTCCCAGGATTATACGACAACGTTTGCTAAATTAGATAACGATGAATTCAGAACGCACATTGCTCAAACGCGGATCAATTACGCCTTTAATACGCGTTTTTTTATTGCTTCGCTGATTCAGTATGACAATGCCTCTAACGAACTAGGTTTTAATATCCGCGTTAATTATCTTCTTGAAGAAGGACGGGAATTATTCGTAGTTTATAATCACTTATTCGATCAGCACGGCGTAAAAAATGTTTACCTGAAAGAACCCGTCAACCGTTCATTAATATTAAAATTCAGTTATTTATTTTAGTGTATGACTCCATTGCAGTTAAAATTTCATCCGGTAACATCGTCCCGATGGAAAGACCTGGAAGATTTGTTTGGTGCGCGTGGGGCGTGCGGCGGATGCTGGTGTATGACGTGGCGGCTCGAAAGAGCGGTTTTTGAAAAGCAAAAAGGTCCGAGCAACAAACGGGCATTAAAAAAAATTGTCGACAAAGGCCCGCCGCCCGGCGTACTGGCGTATCACAAAGGTCAGGCCATTGGCTGGTGCGCGGTTGCGCCACGAAGTGTCTATCCGGCGCTGGAACGCTCCCGCGTGTTGAAACCGATTGACGATCAGCCGGTATGGTCGATTTCGTGTTTATTCGTCCGCAAAGAATTTCGCCGAAAAAATATTTCGATCGAATTACTCAAGGCCGCGGTCAATCTCGCCAAAAAACACGGTGCAAAAATTGTCGAAGGATACCCTCAGGAGCCGAAGAAAGATTTGCCTGATCCGTTTGTGTGGACCGGACTTACTCCGGCGTACCTTAAAGCCGGATTTGTGGAAGTCCATCGTTTTTCGCCTATTCGCCCAATCATGCGGTACGTGGTGTAAACTAACGATGCAGTGATCGCCGCAAAAAAAGCACAAAAAATAACCGGCCTTTGATTAAGCAGACTCACCAATTAAATAATTTTCTTTTGTGCCTTTTGTGGCTATAAGCGGGAAAATAAAAAACCCCGAAGAGAATATCTTCGGGGTTTGAAGCTTTAAGCTTGCTTAAGAATTACTTCTTAGCAGGCATCATATCCATGTGCATTTTACCGGCTTCTTCGATCGCAGTTTTAGCAGCCATATAATCGCCAGCAGTGGCTTTTTCTTTTGCTTCAGCTAATTTAGCTTTAGCATCAGCCATCATTTTGTCCATTTTGGCTTTGTCGTCTTTTTTCATCATGCCCATTTTCTTCATCATATCTTTTTCACCGGCAGTCCAAGCGGTTTCGAAATCGGCAATCATTTTTTCGACTTCAGCTTTCATGGCATTCATAGCATCCGGAGCGGCTTTAGCAGCAGCATCGAATTGTTTCGTGGCTTCCATGTATTTGGCTTTGGCTTTGTCGAATTCATTTTTCTTGACTAACTCAGCGCCTTCTTTCATCGCTTTGTCGCCAGCTTCATACATGTCTTTGGCATACATATCGGCTTTGGCTTCAACGGCTTTTTTCATCGCCATCGTCGCTTTGTCCATATCTTCTTTCGGAGGACCGCCGCAGCCGACCAACACGAAAGCGGTCAACGAAAGGGCCATTACGGATAATACGATTCGCTTTAACATCTTACTCTCCTTAGAGTTACTTCGATAAGGGATACAAACACACAAACCTACCTTACCGAATTGGGTTTTTAACTTAGTGTGTTTTGAGGGTTTAAAAACATTAATTTAGGGCTTAAATTCGTGCAAATATATAGTG